>NZ_JAPSIW010000156.1 GCF_031178505.1 Streptomyces sp.
GGGTCGCGTAGTGGGGGCCGAGACGGCCGAGGCCGAGCTTGACCGAGCCGACCGAGACGTTGAGGAGCAGGAGCGCGGCGCCGAGGCAGAGCAAGGGCCGCAGCGTGTGCTGGCGCCAGGAGCGCCACCCCAGCCAGGCGGCCACCATCACGGCCGTGGGACCGCGCTGTCCGAGGACCACGTAGTAGTCGAGGAAAGCGTGGAGTTCCGGCCACTGCTGATAGGGACGGAAGAGCATGATCTTCCAGTCGAGGGTCACCAGCCAGGTCGAGAGGAGAACGGCCACGACGATGGCGAGATAGAACGCCGACGTCCCGCCGAAGAGGGCGAGACGCGTGCGGGTCATCCGCGGGACCTCTATCTTCGGCGGTTCCGGCTCCCGGTCCAGCCGGGCAAAGATGTCGGTACGCACCCAATGGACGTTACAGGGAGTGAGTAGCCGACCCGCGCGATCCCGTGCCTTCGTGATGACGATGTGATGTGGAGTAGGTCTCAGTGGAGCCCATTCCCTCTCACCGTCCGAAAATCAGATGACCATCGGTCCGCATGTCGGCGAAATGAATCCGGAAGCCTGTTTGTATCCCGGGGAAATGCTTCGGACGGGCATCCGTACGGAATTCCATGCGACGCGCGGACGTGGACGAGTGGCGTACGCCACACCCGGAGGCCCCGCGGGGTGAGAGCTGCGCCACGCGCTCGGCCCTTGAACTCGCGTACGCTGACGGCTCACTCGCCCGTCGATGCCGGGCCGCCCCGGGGGCGAACGCCCTGGTCGGTGCCCACCGAGCGCGAGAGCTTCACTGGGAGGTACGTACATGTCGCGGACGATCACGGCCCGAGTCCACCCGCGTGCCGCCGACGGCGGTGCCCACCGCTGGCTCGTCCTCGTCGTCCTGTGCGTCAGCCTGCTCCTGGTCGCCCTGGACGCGACCATCCTCCACGTCGCCGTCCCCTCGCTCACCGAGGACCTGCGCCCCAGCTCCACGGCGCTGCTCTGGATCGTCGACGCCTATCCGCTGGTCTGCGCCTCGCTGCTGATCCTCTTCGGCACGCTCGGCGACCGGGTCGGGCGGCGGAGGGTGCTCCTCCTCGGGTACGGCCTGTTCGGCGTCGCCTCGGCCGTCGCCGCCCTCGCCACGGAACCGGGCGTGCTCATCGCCGCCCGCGCCCTGCTCGGCGTCGGCGGCGCGATGATCATGCCGGCGACGCTCTCCATCATCCGCGCGGTCTTCCCCGACCGGCGCGAACGCGCCACCGCCATCGGCGTCTGGACGGCGGTCGCCGCCATCGGGGCCGCCGCGGGGCCGGTGCTCGGCGGCTTCCTCGTCCAGCACTACTGGTGGGGTTCCGTCTTCCTCATCAACATCCCCCTCATGGCGCTGATCCTGCCGCTCGGCCGCCGCCTGCTGCCCGAGTCCCGGGGCAGCGGTGAGGGCCCCTGGGACGTCCTGGGCGCCCTGATGGCCGCCGCCGGCGTCCTCGGCTGCGTGCTGGGCGTGAAGCGGGCGGGCGCCGGGGACCCGCTCCTCGCGCTGCCGACCGCCGGGCCGCTGCTCGCCGGCGCCGTGCTCCTCGTCCTCTTCGTACGGCGCCAGAGGCGGCGCCCGCACCCGCTGATCGACACGCGCCTCTTCTCCCGGGCCGCGTTCACGACCTCGGTCGGCTGCATCGTCCTGGCCATGCTGGCCCTGGTCGGCCTGGAGCTCATCGCCGTCCAGTACCTCCAGCTGGTCCTCGGCCTCAGCCCGCTGGAGACCGGGCTCCGGCTCCTGCCGCTCACCTTCGCCGCCATGGCCGCCGGCGCCACCGGCTCGTACACCCTGCGCCGGGTCGGGCCGCGCCGGATGGTCGGCTGGGGCTTCGTGCTCACCGCCGGCGCGGTGCTCCTGCTCACCCTCATGGGACAGCACGACCGGCCGCTGCTGCTCACGGTGGGCTTCGTCCTGCTCGGCTTCGGTCTCCAGACCACCCTCTTCTCGGCGTACGAGTCGATGCTCAGCGAGGCTCCGCAGCGCAGCGCGGGTGGCGCGGCCGCGATCGGGGAGACCTCCTACCAGCTCGGCGCCGGCATGGGCATCGCGCTGCTCGGCAGCGTCATGAACGCCGCGTACGCCCCCGGGCTCAGCGGTGTCCCCGGGGTTCCGGCGGAGGCGAGCCGGGCCGCGGCCAACTCCCTCGGCGAGGCGTACCAGGTCGCCGGCGACCTCGGCGGCGCGGCCGGTGAGGCGCTGCACCGGGCCGCCCGGCACGCCTTCGTGGACGGGCTGCACCTCACGCTGTGCGTGAGTGCCGGGCTGCTGCTGCTCGGGGCGCTGATGGCGCTGCGGCTGCCCCGGGTCATGGAGTGCGCGGTGGATCCTGAGGACGGCCTCGCCGGTGGCGGGCCCAAAGACCCGGCCGTCCGGGAGGGCGTGGAGGGCAGGGAGCGGGTGGCGTGCACCGGCGGTGTTCCGGCCGCCGGGGCGTGCGAGCCGCGGGTGCCGGCGTCCCGCGAGGCGATCGAGCCCGCCGGCTCGGGGCGTGCGGGGCACTGACCCGGCGCGCCGTCGCCGCGCCGGTCGTACCCGTCGGGCCGGCGGACCCGCTCAGCTCTGGTTGAAGAAGCCGTCCTGCGACCGGCGGCCGGACTCCCCGCTCACGATCCGGGTGTCGGCCGGGGTCAGCAGGAAGACCCGCGTCGCCACGCGCTCGATCGAGCCGCGCAGGCCGAAGGCGAGACCGGCGGCGAAGTCGACCACGCGCTTGGCGTCGTCCGGCTCCATCGAGGTCAGGTTCACGATCACCGGGACGCCGTCCCGGAACAGCTCGCCGATGCCCCGGGCGTCCCGGAAGCCGTCGGGGGAGACGGTGGCGATCCGGCGGCCCCGCTCCTCCGCGGTGTCCGTGGCGACCCGCACCCGCGGGTCCGTCACCCAGGCGTCGCCGCTCTCGGCACCGTCGGCGTACTCGTCGTCGTAGTAACGCTCGTCGTTGTCCTCGACGAGTCCCAGCCAGGCACTTGCCTTGCGCACCGATCCCATCGACGCCTCCTTTCAACGCGGTCACTTGTGGTTCCGCATGTCCCTATCGTCGTCCATGATGCGGATCGCGCGCCAAGGGGATAGGCGCCGCGCAGAGGATTCGTGACGGTACTGGTGCAGAACGTGAGCGCCCGAACCTGGCGAATCGTCAGGAAACATGCGGTATAGGGCCACTGGCGAGGGGCCATGTAGCTGAAAATATGAAAGTCGTGCCGGAAGGGTGACCATGGGCGCGTCCGGGTGAACGGGGGCGCTCGCTACGATGCCGCGAGACCGCCCGACGGCACTTTCGCGCCAGGTCCGCACCACCGCTCACACGCGTCGCTCCCGCGCGCCGCGTACCACTCACCGACCGCGCGCGCCGCGTTCGGGCACCGACTCACGGGGGAGTCCATGTTCGGAATCGTCAGACCCTGCACGCATCGGCTGACCGACGGCCTCAAGACCGAGTGGATGGCCCATCTCTGCGGTCTCTGCCTGGCCCTCCGCGCCGACCACGGCCAGTTCGCGCGGGTCGTCACCAACTACGACGGCCTGATCGTCTCGGTCCTGACGGAAGCTCAGGCCGGTGTGACGGCCGGGGGCCGCCGCACCGCCGGGCCCTGCCCGCTCCGCGCGATGCGGACCGCCCCCGTCGCCCGCGGCGAGGGCGCGCGCCTGGCCGCCGCCGTCTCGCTGGTCCTCGCCTCGGCGAAGGTGCGGGACCACGTCGCCGACCGGGACGGCCTGCTGGCGCGCCGGCCGGTCGCGGCGGCCGCCCGCCGGGTCGCCCGTTCCTGGGACCGCGCCGGGGCCAGGACCGGCCGTGCCCTCGGCTTCGACACCGCCGTCCTCGTCGACGCGGTGGACCGGCAGACCGGGATCGAGGCGCTCGCCGGCCCCGGCACCTCCCTGCTCGCCGTCACCGAGCCGACCGAGACGGCCACCGCCGCCGCCTTCGCGCACACCGCCGTCCTCGCCGGCCGGCCGGGCAACGCGGCGCCGCTCGCCGAGGCCGGCCGTCTCTTCGGCCGCCTCGCCCACCTCCTCGACGCCGTCGAGGACCAGGCCGCCGACGCGGAGTCCGGGGCCTGGAACCCGCTCACCGCCACCGGTACCTCCCGAGCGGAGGCCCGCAGACTCGCCGACGACGCCCTGCACGGCATACGCCTCGCGCTCAGGGACGCCGAGTTCGCCGACGGCAGGCTCGTCCACGTGCTCCTCGCCCACGAACTCCGCACCTCCGTGGACCGCGCCTTCGGTACCCCCTCCTGCTCCCACCGAGCGGCCGGATCCGGCCACGGGCCGGTGCCGGGGAACCCGTACGGTGCCCAGGGCCCCGGTCCGTACGGCCCGCAGGGAGGCGGGAATCCGTACGGGGGCGGCACTCCGTACGGCGGCACCCCCTACGGCCCGGGCGCGGGCGGCCCCCACGGCGGAGGGCCGGGCGGGCTGCCGCCGCAGTTCGGGGGCGGTGTGCCGCAGGCCCCGAAGCCGCGCGGCTTCCTCGCCGGCTGCGCCATGTTCACCTGGCTCTTCTGCACCTGCCAGATCTGCTGCGCCAAGGAGTACGAGGGCCCCTGGTCCCGCAAGAAGCGCGAGGGCTGCTGCCGGGACTGCGACTGCAGCCCGGGCTGCGGCGACTGCTGCTGCCCCTGCGACGGCTGCTGACGGGCCGCCGGCCGCCGGCCGGGTCCGGCCGTCGCGACCGGTGACCCCGGCCGGGCGGTGTGGAAAGGTGGAGCACCATGAGCACCGACCCACGACAGAGCCGGCAGGACTGGCAGCACTGGCACGAGCGGCGCGAGGCCACGGTGGCCGCGCCGTACGGCCCCCTCTCCCTCACGGGCACGTACTGGCTCGCCGACCACCCCGAGGGGCGCCTTCCGGCCGTGCCCGGGGTGTGGCGTGAGGAGGACGGCGAGGTGGTCCTGACGGCGGACGCGCAGGACGCGGTCACCGTCGACGGCAAGCCCCTCATCGGCACCGTGCGGCTCACCGCCGACCACGGCCCGGTCCACGCCTCCCGGGTCGGATCGGCCGGCCGGCGGCTCGTCGTGATGCGCCGCGAAGGGCTCTGGGCCGTCCGCGACTTCGACCCGGAGTCGGCGGCGCGCCGCGCCTTCCGGGGCATCGAGGCCACCCCGTACGACGAGCGCTGGGTGGTCCCCGGCGTCTTCCGGCCGTACGGGGAGGAGCGCAGTGTGCGGGTGGAGAACGCCGACGGCAGGGAGCGCGGGCTCGGGCTCTCCGGGGAGCTGGTCTTCGCGCTGGACGGGGTGGAGCACACCCTTCAGGTGGCGGTGGAGGACGACGGTTCGCTGTGGGCCGTCTTCTCGGACGCCACCGGCGGGCGGGACAGCTACCGCTTCCGCTTCCTGCGTCCGGCCGCACCGGCCGCCGACGGTTCGGTGACGGTGGACTTCAACCGGGCGCTGCTGCCCCCGTGCGCCTTCGCGGACCACTTCATCTGCCCCTTCCCGCCGCCGGGGAACACGCTCGGTGTTCCCGTCGCGGCGGGGGAGCGGCGGCTGGTGTCCTCCTGAGGCCCGTTTCCCGTCGCTCACCTGGGCCGATGCGAGCCGTTGGGCCCCGGAGGACGGCCGGCCGGGCGCCCCGGCCGCGGGGGCCGGCGGACACCGGTGACGACGGCGGTCTTGTGCGGCGGGCCGGGGCACGCCACTATCGCTGGCGGTGCATGTCAGGGACACGTCACCTGATGGCGCCTCACGGGCCCGCCACCCACGGACCCCTCCGCTTTTCCCAGAAGGAGAAATGTGAGGAGCACAGTGAGGAACACCCGCACCCGCCTGCTCGCCCTCGCCGCCGGACTCGCGGCCGTCACCGCCCTCGGCCTCCCCGCCGCCCAGGCCGCCCCGGCGCCCGGCCCCGCCGGGGCCGAGCGGCTCGCCCGTGCCGGTGCCGCCGTCGACGCCGCCGCCGCCCGGATCGGCGGCACCGCCTGGTACGTGGACAGAGCGGCGGGCCGGGTCGTCGTCACCGCCGACTCCACCGTCACCGACCAGGAGCTCGCCACCCTCCGCGGCGCGGCCGGTGCCGACTCCGGGGCGCTCACCGTCACCCGTACCCCCGGCGTCTTCAAGCCGCTCCTCGGCCCCGGCGACGCCATCTACGGCAGTGGCTACCGCTGCTCCCTCGGCTTCAACGTCCGCGGCGGCGGCACCGACTACTTCCTCACCGCCGGCCACTGCGGCAACGAGGTCAGGACCTGGTACGCCAACTCCGCGCAGTCGACGCTGATCGGCGCCACCGTCGGCTCCAGCTTCCCGGGCAACGACTACGCCCTGGTCCGCTACGACAACACCTCGCTGAGCCGGACCGGCGGCTTCACCGCGGCCGACGCCTACGTCGGCGAGCCGGTCAAGCGCTCCGGCTCCACGACCGGCACCCGCAGCGGCACGGTCACCGGACTCGACGCCACCGTGCACTACTCCGGCGGCGGAACCGTCCGCGGCATGATCCAGACCAACGTCTGCGCCGAGCCCGGTGACTCCGGCGGCGCGCTCTACGACGGCACCAAGGCGCTCGGCCTGACCTCCGGCGGCAGCGGCAACTGCTCCACCGGCGGCACCACCTTCTACCAGCCGGTGACCGAGGCCCTCGCCAAGTACCGGGTCAGCCTGCTCTGAGACCCCCGCGCCTCCGTGACACCCCGTCACGGACGCGCCGGCGCACCACGGCCTCGCGACCACCCGGCACGGGGCCGCGAACTCCACCCCCACCGATCCCCCACCCAGGAGGAACGTCCGTGAGTTCCCAGCGCACCACCCGCACCCGTACGATCCGTCTGCTCGCCGTCACCGCCGGGCTCGCCGCCGCCGCGACCCTGGCCGTCCCGAGCGCCAGCGCCGGGACGGAGCAGACCTACGGCGCCGCCCAGCTCGCGACGGCGGCCGACGCCGTCCTCGCGGCCGACGTGGCCGGCACCGCCTGGCACGTCGACCCCGCCGCGGGGAAGGTGGTCGTGACCGCCGACTCCACCGTCTCCCCGGCCGAGATAGCCAAGATCAAGCAGCGTGCCGGGACCAACGCCGGCGCGATCAAGGTGGAACGCACCCCCGGCAAGTTCACCAAGCTGATCTCCGGCGGCGACGCGATCTACGCCGACGGCGGCTGGCGCTGTTCCCTCGGCTTCAACGTCCGGGACGGCGCGGGGGCGTACTACTTCCTCACCGCCGGGCACTGCACCGACGGCGCCGGGACCTGGTACGCGAACTCCTCCAAGACCACCGTCCTCGGCACCACGGCCGGGTCGAGCTTCCCCAACAACGACTACGGCCTCGTGCGCTACACCAACAGCACGATCACCAAGTCCGGCTCGGTCGGCAGCGTGGACATCACCAGCGCCGCCAACGCGACCGTCGGCATGTCGGTCACCCGCCGCGGCTCCACCACCGGCACCCACAGCGGCTCGGTGACCGGCCTCAACGCCACCGTGAACTACGGCGGCGGCGACATCGTCTACGGCATGATCCGCACCAACGTCTGCGCCGAGCCCGGTGACTCCGGCGGCCCGCTCTACTCCGGCAGCCGCGCCATCGGCCTCACCTCCGGCGGCAGCGGCAACTGCTCCACGGGCGGCACGACCTTCTTCCAGCCCGTGACGGAGGCGCTGAGCGCGTACGGCGTGAGCGTGTACTGAACCGCGCACCGGCCGGTGTCCTGACACCGGCCACGGCGATGCCCCCGGCGGACGCGCCGGGGGCATCACCCGTTCCAGGGGGGCGGAGGGTCACGGAGCCCGGCGGGTCTCGCCCACCTCCGAGGCGATCGGCTCCGCCTCCGGGTGGCGCTTCAGGGAGGAGAGGACCAGGGTCACCGCCGCGCCGACCACCGCCCAGGCGGCGAGGACGAGCATCGGTGCCGTCAGGGAATTGCCCTTGAAGTACGCGATCGAGCGTGCCGCCCAGGTGCCCGCGCCCGGCGGCAGGGCCGGGCCGATCGCCTTCCAGAACGGCGGCAGCATCGGCGAGGGAAAGGCACCGCCCGCGCTCGGGTTGCCCGCGACGACCACCAGCAGGATCGCCAGGCCGATGCCGACGATCCCGAAGACGGACTGGAGGGCGAGGGTGGCCGCGCCGACGGCGAAGACCACCAGGGTGCCCAGGCCCCACAGGGCGGCGACGCCACCGGGCAGGGCGCCCAGGATCGGGCCGACGATGACCGCGCCGCCCAGGCCGCCGAGGGCCGAGTAGAGGGCGAGGACGCCGAGCCGGATGACCGCCCGCTCGCGGTTGGCCGGGCGGGAGCCGGCGCTGATGGCCAGGATCGCGGCGCAGATGTAGCCGCCGACGCACCAGCCGACCGCCAGGTAGAAGGCGGAGAGCCCGTCGAAGTCCTTCGGCGAGGCGGGTGCCACGTCGACCGTCCGCACGGTCCGCCCCTGAGTCCTCTCCACCTCGGTGAGGATCTTCTGCAGGCCCGAGGAGAGCACGGTGCCGCCGCCGGAGGCGACGAGCAGGGTGTCGGTACGGCCGCGCGGGTCGACGAGGAGGGCGCCGTCGAGCTCCCGCTCGATGATCTTCTCGCGCGCCTCGGCCTCGCCGGCCACCGCCCGTGGGTCGAGCGGCCCGCCCGGGAGCTTCCCCAGCCGTTCGACCAGCTGAGCGGAGGCCGCCGGGGGCGCGGCCACCCCGAAGGGGACGTCCTTCGGCTTCGGATGGTGCAGGGCCCCGACGTACGAGGCGATGAACAGGAGCTGGAGGGCGAGGACGCCCACGACGAGCAGGGCGGCCCGTGGGGTGACGGCACTTTTCAGTTCATCGACGAGACTCATGCCCCCACGCTCCGGGCCGGGGGATGTTCCCGCAGGCGGGATAGGGCCGAACGAGTGACGCACATGCTTATCGTACGGACGTTCGAAATGAGCTAGGGTGAGTGGAGGGGGTGGGAACGTTTGTACGAATGTCAGTGCGGGACTGCGGGAGGTGAGCCATGCCGGGCTTCACACACCTGCACACCGTCTCGGGCTTCTCCGTGCGCTACGGCGCCTCGCACCCCGAGCTGCTCGCCGCCCGGGCGGCCGAGCGCGGCATGGACGCGCTCGCCCTGACCGACCGCGACACGCTCGCCGGGGCCGTCCGCTTCGCCAAGGCGTGCGAGGAGGCGGGCGTACGTCCCCTGTTCGGTGTGGACCTGGCCCACGAACCGCCGGAGCTCCCGGGCACCGGCGGCCCGCGGAGTGGCGCCGGCCCGTCCGGGGCGCACCCGGCCGTGCCCGGAGTCACCGGCCCGCGCGGGCCCGCCGAGGCCGGCGCGGCCGGCGCGGCCGGCCAGGGCTCCACCCGGCGCGTACCCGTCCGGGGCGGCGCCTTCCTCGACGAGTCCGCGCCCCGGGCCGTCTTCCTCGCCCGCTCCCGGGCCGGCTGGGCCTCCCTCTGCGCGATGATCACCGCCGCCCACGCGGACGGGGGCGAGCCCCTGCTGCCCCGCTCCGCCTTCGGCGACGACGTGTTCGTCCTGCTCGGCCCCGCCTCCGACGTCGGCCGCGCCCTCGCCGCCGGCCGCCCCGACCGGGCCGCCCGGCTGCTCGTCCCCTGGCGCGAGCGGTACGGCGACGCGCTGTGCCTGGAGGCCGTCCACCACGGCCGCACCGGTACGGGCCCCGGCTCCCTGCGGCTCGCCGCCCGTACCGTCGGCTTCGCCGCCGAACAGGGCGTCCGCCCCGTCATCGGCAACGCCGTCCGCTACGCCGACCGCGGCCAGGGACCGGTCGCCGACGTCCTCGACTCCGCCCGCAGGCTCGTCCCCGTCGACCCCCGCAAGGAGCTCGACAGCGGAGAGGCCTGGCTCAAGGGCGCCGAGGGCCCCGACGGCATGCGGGCCGCCGCCGAGCGGATCGTGGAGGCCGCCGGCTTCCGCAGGGACGCCGCCCACCGGCTGCTCGACCGGACCGAGGAGGTCGCCGCCGCCTGCCTGGTCGACCCCGAGGACGACCTCGGCATCGGTTCCGCGCACTTCCCGGAGCCGTACCTCGTCGGCGCCGGGCACCGGACCGCCCAGCGGGTGCTCGCCTCCCGGGCCGCCGCCGGCATGGTCCTCAAGGGGTACGAGAAGCGGCGGGACTACTGGGACCGGATGCACCGCGAGCTGGACGTCATCGCCCACCACGGCTTCGCCACCTACTTCCTGACGGTCGCCCAGGTCGTGGACGACGTTCGGGGGATGGGCATCCGGGTCGCCGCCCGGGGCTCCGGCGCCGGCTCCCTCGTCAACCACCTCCTCGGCATCGCCCACGCCGACCCGGTCGAGCACGGCCTGCTGATGGAACGCTTCCTCTCCAAGCGCCGCACCGCCCTGCCCGACATCGACATCGACGTGGAGTCCGCCCGCCGCCTGGAGGTCTACCGGGCGATCATCGACCGCTTCGGCACCGAGCGGGTCGCCACCGTCGCCATGCCCGAGACCTACCGGGTCCGCCACGCGATCCGCGACGTCGGCGCCGCCCTCTCCCTCGACCCGGCCGAGACCGACCGGCTCGCCAAGGCCTTCCCGCACATCCGCGCCCGGGACGCCCTCGCCGCCCTCGACGAACTGCCCGAGCTGCGCGCGCTCGCCGGGGAACGGGAGAAGTACGGCCGGCTCTGGGAACTGGTCGAGGCGCTCGACGCGCTGCCGCGCGGGGTCGCCATGCACCCCTGCGGGGTCCTGCTCTCCGACGCCTCGCTGCTCGGCCGTACCCCCGTCGTCCCCACCAGCGGCGAGGGATTCCCCATGTCCCAGTTCGACAAGGACGACGTGGAGGAACTCGGCCTGCTCAAGCTCGACGTCCTCGGCGTGCGCATGCAGTCGGCGATGGCCCACGCCGTCGCCGAGGTCGGCCGCGCCACCGGCCGGCGGCCCGACATCGACGCGCTGCCGGAGGACGACCCCGAGACCTACCGGCTGATCCGCTCCACCGAGACCCTCGGCTGCTTCCAGATCGAGTCCCCCGGCCAGCGCGACCTGGTAGGGCGGCTCCAGCCCGCCGGCTTCCACGACCTGGTCGTGGACATCTCCCTCTTCCGGCCGGGCCCGGTCGCCGCCGACATGGTCCGCCCCTTCATCGAGGCCCGGCACGGCCGCGCCCCCGCCCGCTACCCCCACCCCGACCTGGAGGAACCGCTGAAGGAGACGTACGGCGTGGTCGTCTTCCACGAGCAGGTCATCGAGATCGTCCGCATCATGACCGGCTGCGGCCGGGACGAGGCCGACCAGATACGGCGCGGGCTCTCGCACCCCGAGGCGCAGGGGCGGATCAGGACCTGGTTCGAGCGGGCCGCGCGGGAACGGGGGTACGACGCCGAGACGGTCACCCGGACCTGGGAGATCGTGGAGGCCTTCGGCTCCTACGGCTTCTGCAAGGCGCACGCGGTCGCCTTCGCCGTCCCGACCTACCAGTCCGCCTGGCTCAA
>NZ_JAPSIW010000841.1 GCF_031178505.1 Streptomyces sp.
CACCTCGGCGTGAGCGGTCGGGTCGCCGTCGGCCTCGCGCCGGTTGCGCCCCACGGCGCACCCGGTGGACACCCCGGCCTCGTACAGCCAGGAGATCTCCTCGTAGAAGTCGTGGCCGGTGCCCACATCCGCGAAAGGCGAGGTCGACGGCGCGGTGAACTCCGATGACGCCGGCAGTGAGGCGACCCGCGGGGGCCCCAGCGTCGCCGGTTCGCGCACCGGTACGGCCCCGGCCGGGGCGAGGCCGAGAGCGCCCAGCAGGATCGAGGTCATCAGTGCTCCGATGACCGAGCGGATGATGATCGCAGGAGATGGGGAACGACGCATGACCGCGGCTCCTAGCCGGCAAGGGCGCCGACCGCAGAAGAGGTGCGAGGGCCAGCGAGGTCTTTTGCAGATGCTATCTCCTGGCGGACGTCGTCGCCCGTCTGTGACGGCGATCACCTCATGTGTGGCGGCGGCCCGAGTGCTCTTCGAGCGGCCACTGAGCGAGCGACGGCCCCGGGGCGAGGCCCACCTCGCCGCACCCGGCGGGGCGGTCCCTTGCGGATGGGGCCCGCGTCGAGCGGATCGCTGAGGTGATGGGCCGCCGTCCCCGGCGGGGAGCAGAGTCGCCCCCCGACGACTGATCATTCGATCACCGGTCTGCTGCCCACCAGGGCGGCGGTCATCCGATCGATCTCCGACGCCCAGCCCCCCGGCTGGGCGCGTCGACCCGATCCACGTCGAGCGGTGCAGCCCCCCGGCGGATCGTCCTTCATGATACGTCAACTATACCGCTCGTCGGCAGAAAGGACACTTTTCATCTCGTCCCCCTTTCGGCGCTCACGACCAGCAGCATCCCCGGGACACCCTCCCGGAGCAGCCGATGCACGGTGTGCGGGACCGGCACGATCCGTGCGGGATCCGGCGCTGAGGGTGCCGAGGACGGTGGCGGTGAGCTCCTCCCCGCCGTCCGTGCTGTCGAGGAGCTCGCCGGACTGCGCTCGACCGAGGCGGCGTCGGGCAGGTCGTGGCCCCGGCACAGCACGGCCCTCACCACGCCCAGGAGGCCTCCGAGGTGACCGCCAGGAGGGTGGTCGCAGAGCGGGTCCGGTAGCGCTGCCGGTCCGTGCCGGGCAGGGCGGGGAGAGCAGGTCGGTCCAGTCTGCCGTGGCGCAGAGAGGTGGTACCCCATGATCAGGACCAAGCAGGAGCCGCCGCAGGATCCCAGCTGGTGGTGGAGGATGGGACATCTTCTGGACCGAGTGCTGGATGCGGTCAGTGTCGTTCCCCTGCTGGGCTGGCTGATCAGGATCATCGGACGGTGAGACAGGTCCGAGGGCGACAGGGTCGAGTGGGCAGCGGGGGAGCCCGCCGATGGGGTGGGCGTGCCACCGGCAGTCTTCTGGGGATCAGGTGGCAGCCCGGGGGGAGTCGGCCCACGAGCGGAAGCCATGATGCGAGTCGGCGCGGCGGGCTCACGAACCGAGAGGAGGGACGCCTTGGGTGTCCCGTGGACCTGCCCCACGGTTCCCGGGCTCCGTCCCTCGAGTTGCCCCGTCGGTGCGGCGCCCGGGTGGGCGGGGGAGAGCGGGAAGGGCCCACCGGCAGGACGACACGGACGCCGGCCACAGAACGGTGGCGACGTGGTGAAAAATGAGGGCCATGCCGGAGCTGAATCATGACCTGCCCTGGACGGCGCTGCCGCCGTCGTTGACTCCTCTGGTGACGCCGCACCTTCCGGCTGTCGCCCAGGAGCTGATGGATGCGGCCAGCCACGATGTCCCCGTTTATGCCGCTCCCCTGGAGGGTTCCCTGCGGGAGGAGATCCGGCTGGGGGTCGAGGCCGCCCTCAACCGCTTCCTGAGCCTTGCCGGCACCGACCGGCCGGCGTTGCGGGAGGAGGACCGACGCATCTACGAGGGGCTCGGGCGGGCTGAGGTGCACCAGGGCAGACCGATGGATGCCCTGTTCGCTGCCTATCGTTCGGGGGCCCGCACCACCCTGCGGTCGTTGTCGCGGGTGGCCGTGGACGCCGGCTTCGAGGCCTCGGTGCTGATCGCTCTCACCGAGTCGGTGTTCGCCTACATCGAGGAGCTCTCCGCGGTCAGTGCCCAGGGCTACGCCGCCGAGCAGTCGGACCGTGCCGGGGAGCGGGACCGGCTGCGGGACACGGTCGCGGACATGATCATCCGCGGCCATGGCGACGAGGAGTCCGTGCGCACGGCCGCCTCCGCGGCCGGGTGGTCGTTGCCCGAACGGGTGGTCATGGTGACGCTGGCGGCCGATCAGCACACCGGGCTGAGGTCCCGGCTGGGGGAGAGCGTCCTGCTCACCTCCCGTCCCGGGGATCTGGTGGCGGTGGTCCCGGAGCCTTCTTCTGCGACCGGGCGCAGACAGCTGGAGCGGGTTCTCGCCGGGCGAGGGGCCGTGGTGGGCCCGGCCCGGCACTGGCGGGCGGCACCGGACTCACTGCGGCTGGCGGTGACGGCCCGGGACCTGCTGTCGCGTGAGCAGCCGGAGGCCCAGGAGCCGTTGTGGGTCACCGACCACATCCTCGCCCTGGTCCTCCAGACCGAACGGTCCCTGCTGGAGGATCTCGCCACCCAGCGCCTGGCACCCCTGGACACGCTGCGCCCCGGCCAGCAGGAGCGGCTGCACGCCACCTTGCTGTCCTGGCTCAAGCACCACGGCCACCGCGCAGAAATGGCCGCCGAGCTGGGCATCCACGAACAGACCGTCGGCTACCGGATCAACCAGCTGCGCGAGATCTTCGGCGAGGACCTCAACGACCCCCGGACCCGTTTCGAGCTCGAGCTCGTGCTGCGTGCCAACGGCAGGTAGGGGCCGAGCTGCTCCGTGGGCGTGCGGATCCGGTCGGCCGTGTCCCGGTCCGCCCGGATC
>NZ_JAPSIW010000842.1 GCF_031178505.1 Streptomyces sp.
GCGGCCGCGGGCGGGGTAGGCGAGGTCGGTGACGTAGAGGAGACGGGGACGGTGGGAGCCGGCGGGAGCGGGCCGTGCGGCGGGGGCCGGAGCGGGGCCGGAAGGGGGCGGATCGGCGGTCATGGGGACTCCCTCGGTCGGGTGACGGTCAACCTATCGAGCCGCTGACGTGCGATTTCGCGGACCCCCACCGAATTAGTTGCGTGCGCGCACGCTCTCTGTCACAGTTGGTGCAGCGGCGGAGCTGTGCCCGCGAGACGGGCCGCGGCTCCGCCGCTCGCCGTCCGGGAGCGTGTCCGCGCCCCTCCCCCTCCCCGCCGGAGCGCCCCGGACGGCGGCCGCCGCACCGCACCTCCCCCGCCCCGCCCACCGGGCGCGGGGACGGGACGCGAGCGGCCCTTCGCACCACCGCGCACCACGCCTCACCCGTCCGCCCTCCCCCTCCCGAGGAGAACCGTCATGACCACTCCCCCGAGTGCTTTCCCAGACGTCGAGAAGCTGGTCGTCGACGTCCTCAAGGCCGACCCGGCCCTGGCCGGCGCGATCATCGCGGTCCAGGCGCCGGCCGGCTTCGACGGCACGCAGAGCGCCGTCCTGGTGAACCGCCGCGGCGGCGCCTGGATCGGTGACCAGCACGTCGACATGCCGCTGATCGAGTTCGAGGTGTACGGGCCGACCAAGAACGCGGCCCACGTCCTCGCCAACGGCGCCCGCCGCGCGCTGCTCGCCACCATCGGCAAGAAGGTCGGCGTGAACTTCATCAGCGACGTCGAGGAGCAGGACGGGCCGCGCTGGCTGCCCGACTACGTCTACCGGGGCGCCAACCGCTACCTCTGCGTGATCCGCCTCTCCGTGAGCGTCTTCTAGCCCCTCGGACGCTCCCCCACAGACCAGGCCTCGCCGTCCGGCGGGGCCTTTGCCGTACCCGGGCAGGACGCCCGGGGCGGTCTCTCCCACACCCTCTCACCAAGGAGAAAACCACCATGGCAGGAAACAACTCGGCCGAGATCCGCGTCGCCGGCACCGGCAAGCTCTACGTGGCCAAGGTCGGTACGGCCGCCCCGGCCTTCGGCACCGGTGACTCCGCCGCCGACTGGTCCGGCTGGACCGACCTGGGCTTCACGACCGGTGACGGTGTCACCTTCGCGAAGAAGGACAAGCTGGAGGCCATCGACTCGTGGCAGTCGGTCTCCCCGGTCCACTACATCTACTCGGCCCGTGACCTCTCGCTGAAGTTCTCCATGCTCCAGTTCAACGAGGACACGCTGCCGTTCTTCATGGGCGGCGGCAAGGTCGAGGCCGACCCGGCCGCGTCGGCCGACACCTTCAAGTACGAGATCTCCGAGCGTCCGTTCGCGGACGTCCGTGCCCTCGGCCTGGAGTTCACCGACGTGAAGGCCGGCGGCACCACCGGTGTCACCTACCGCTTCATCATCCCGCGCGGTCAGGTCACCGCCTCCGACGACATCAAGCTGGCCCGGAAGGCGGCGTCCACCCTGGGCATCACCTTCTCCGCGATGTCGAACGGCGACGGCAAGCCGCTGGCGACCTTCCTCATGAAGGACAGCCAGTACGGCGCGGCCGTCTGATCCAGCTCCACCGGGGCGGGACGGCACGCCGCCGTCCCGCCCCACCCCCTCTCCTCATTCACCCACGCGAACCACGCGAACAAGGAGTACGCATCACCATGGCCCGTTTCGACGTCAACGCAGCCCGCGCCCAGCGCCAGGAGGCCCACGGCCGCAAGTGGTCCTTCGAACTGGACGGCGAGACCTACACCCTTCCCACCGAGCTGAGCCGCGCCACCGCGAAGGCGCTGCGCAAGCTCGACGACAACGACGTGGACGGCCTGCTCGAACTCCTGATGGGTGAGGAGCAGTTCAACCGCTTCGAGCAGCACGACGTCACGATGCAGGACATCGCCGCCATCCTGGAGGCCTACGGCAAGGAGACCGGGCTCGGCCTGGGGGAAGACTGAGCCTCGTCGAGTTCGTCGACGAACACGCCGAGGCCCTTGAGGCGGATCTCCTCCGCTATTACGCCACCGACATCCTCGACTGGCACCGCGGTGAGCTCTCCAGCCGCCGGCTCCTGGTGCTGATCAAGGCCCTGCCGCGGGAGAGCGCGCTCCACCGCGAGCTCCACGGGGAGTCGGCCGAGTGGTCGATCACGGATCACCTCCTCGCCGCGGCGGTGGACCACCTGGCCGTCGCCAACTGGATGTTCCAGTGCGTCAACGGCGCGGAGGACGGCGACCAGCCCGACCCTCCGAAACCGGTGCCCCGTCCGGGCATCGACGACGGGGACGAGGAGAGCGAAGGCGAGGAGGGCGGCGCGTCGCCGGGCGAGGCCTCCGAGGTCTCTCCTCATCAGCTCGCCCGGTTCTTCGGCTGACGCCGCCACGGCCCCCGGAGGCCGTTCCCGTCAGGGAGCGGACTCCGGGGGCGCTTCCTGTGCTCGCTCGGCGGCCAGATCCTCCTCCAGGGCCCTGGCCCGGTCCGACAACCGCCGCCCCTTGCCGCCCCGTCCCTCCGGGTCACCCGGCTCGGAACCACGGCGCTCACCGGCGGGACCCATCTGTCCCGGCACCCCGGCGAGCGGCGGGACGATCGGGCGGCCACCCTTGCGGCGGGCGACCCTGCGGACCGGCTGAACGTTCCTGCGGGCCCGGCTCTCCTGGGCGGACAGAAGAACGTCAGGTTCGGCGTCGTGTTCGGGCCCGGTGGCGTGCTCGGGCTCGGGCTCGGGCCGGTCCGGACGCTCGGGCCTTTCCGTTCGAGCGCTTCGATCGACGCGACCGTCTGTTTCCGGCCAATCTGCGTGTTCTGTTCGATCAGACGGCTCGGGCGGCTCGTTGTGACCCGCCCTCCGTTCGAACATC
>NZ_JAPSIW010000843.1 GCF_031178505.1 Streptomyces sp.
GTGCCCGGCGGCAGGAGCTGCTCGAGGAGCGCAGTGGCCTCTGGACCGAAGCACTCGACGAGCTCGTTCGGGTCCTTGGTCTCCGGGGTGTCGATGTTGAGCAGTCTCACCCGCACGACCTCGCCCTCCTTCCGGACATCGACCGTGTCGCCGTCGATGACGCGCTCCACGACGACGCGCTCACCGCGCAGTTCCGGAGCCGCGGGTGTCTCGGCAGCCGACGGCGCGTCCACCGGAGCCGGTTCATTGGTCGAAGCCGACGTGCCGGTGCAGCCGGTCAGCAGAAGCAGCGCCAGCGCCGGGGCGGTCAGGCGGCGGAGAGCAGGGAGGCGCGGCATTGCAGTCCTGTCAGTGGGAGGTCGAATCGTTCCCACCCTAAACACGCATGTGCTCATGCAAAAACGCCACACCGGATGTCGCACCAGCAGGAACAGATACCAGCAATGCTGAGCCTCGGGCGCGTGATGTGTGCCGGACGGGCCCTGCCACAGTTCCTCGACGCCTCAGGGATGCAGGTGCTCCCGCGGAGGGCATCCGACGGCAGCACGATGTCACTGTGCGGTCTGCCCCTCACAGTCCTGGCGCGCATTTCCCGGCGCCGAGCCTGGCGAGGCCGGCGCGGTCACCGGGGGCGAAATCGGTCAGGCCCACGTTGTCCCCGTACATCAGCTGCCCGGGGTCGTCGACGTGCGCCAGACCGACCACGTGGGCCAGTTCGTGCATGATCACCGCCCGCACCTGCTCGGGACGCTCCATCATCGCGGTGAGGGAAGGGGCGTCGAGGACCACCTGGCCGGTCACGTAGACGAAGGGGGCGCCGTCCACCTGCCGCGCGGTGCTGCCTCCCCGACCTGCCACGTCCCCGGCCAGGTCGGGATGTTCGCCGGCGTCGGACCAGGCAATGAGAATCGGCGCCCACTGACGGCCGTAGCGGTCGGGCTGATACGGCTCGCGCCGGCTGGAGGGCGCCTCCGTCGTGATCCCGGCGTCGACGAACTGCAGACCCGTCGCTGCTGCCACCGCGCCGATGGCTTCCTCGACGAGTTGCTGGCCACCCGGCGGCGCGTTGTCGGGGCGCACGGCGATGCGGACCGGCCGGCAGGGGTCGTAAGCGATCATCTCCTGCTCGGGATCCGGTGACTCCATGAAGCGGTAGTCGCCCGTGTCGGTAACGGTCGGTGGAGCACCGAGCGGATGCCGGGCGGCATCGACCCCCGACGGGGGTGCCGAAGCATTCGGAAGATAGGGGCGGATCACCGGCAGCGCGTACTGGGTGAAGAGGCTGGGAGCGAACCACAGCACCGCCAGCAGCACGATCCCGATTGCCGGCGACGCCCTCCACGCCCGGTTGCGACGCCTCGACGTCCTGGCCCCTCGCCGTGCGGTCCGGCGTGCGGAACGCGCGCTGCGACGCTGCTCCTGCCTTCGTCGGCGCGGGCTCATCCGATGCTGACGCTGCTCTTCCAGCGCCTCCTCCAGGACCCACTGCGGGATGCGCCCGCTGGGGGACCTCTTGAGGTGTGCGGCCGTATCGAAGTCCTTGTTGCGGTCGGCCGATGAGCTGCGACGCGGTGTGGTGCTACCGGACTGGTGCATGTCCCCTGACTTCCGTGCTGGATCCATGAGGCGCCGAGAGATATCGCAGGGTGGACGATCCCAAAAGTCGTCACCATCATGATCGCTTTTGCAAACAAGGATGGATACTATCCGGTACTACATATCTGGTGTTCAACGGGGGGCATGGGCAAGTCACGTTCGGCGTCTGAAGAGCAGGGGTTCGATTCTGGTCGCTGCGGTGAGCCGTCGGTACCAGCACGGCAACTCCCACGGGCCGGCACGCCGCAGTCCGCCCCGGCCGCTCCGTCCGGCCCCAGGGCGGACCCGCTTGCCCCGGGCATGGTCGTCGCTTCCACCAGAAACCGCCCGCACGCTTCTCGGTCGTCGGCGACAGCCATGGGCGCTCCCCGGGCGAAGAAGGTCCTACCCCCGCCGGGCGGTCATGAGTTCGTCTACTCCGTGCGCTGCGTCCACTGCGGAGCGCATCAGGAGATGTCCTCGCTCGAGCAGACCTATCCCGGCCACCTGCAGCAGGGGCGGGGCAAGGTTCTCTGCCCGTGGAGCAACACACGCCTCAGTGCTCGTCAGATCCGGGAGGCGTCCCGGCGCACCGTGAAGAAGCCCGTAGTTCCCACCAGCACGGTTCAGGCTCCCCGTCCTGCGCAGCAAACGGAACGTTCCGCGGCCACACCGACGGCCGAGGCGCCGTCCAAGAAGCCGAAGAGACCCCAGACCCCACCGCAGCGCCGTGGACAGGCAGCCCCCTCGACGCGCTCGGCGAACAGCTCCTCCACCACCGACCGTGACGCCGCAGCGCGGGAGAGGTACCGCAAGCGCAGGTACCTCACCTCCGAGTACGGCGACATCGGCGACGACCGCTTCCGCGAGCGGGGTGAGCTCAATGCGGACTCGGTCAGCGTGTCAGCCCGGCTGGGGCCGTCCCAGGGAACGGGCCGTCGTCGTTGACCAGACGCAGCGCCCCGAAACACCCCGTGGGCCCGCACCGCCAACGGTGCGGGCCCACGCACTGCTTCAGACAAGCGCGGCCGGTTCCTCCAACGGTGTGGTGGTGACGGAGGAGTCCGTCAGCCGCCGCGCCCGGTGCGCCGCCACCGTGAAGGCCTCCCGATGCAAGGCAGAACTCCCATCGAGGACCAGCTCGGCCAGCATCCGCCCGTGGACGGGGGCGAACTTGAACCCGTTGCCGGACAGCCCCGCGACCATCGCGCAGTTCCCGGAAGGATCCAGCTCCACGACCGGCACGCTGTCGGCGGTGAAGCCGTCGTGGTGCAGGCTCGTGCGCACCGGCTCGGGGTTCAAATC
>NZ_JAPSIW010000157.1 GCF_031178505.1 Streptomyces sp.
TTGGCACAGTCCCTCCGGCCGACCCGCGGCCGACCGCCCTCGTCCGGCCGCCGATCAGACCCCCGTGGGAGCCACCGTCCGGGCGGCCGTGGGCGTCACGATCCACTCGCCCTTGCGCATCACGCCCACGAGGTCGAAGTTCCGGTCGAGGACGACGAGGTCGGCGTCCTTGCCGGGCTCCAGGGAGCCGACCCGGTCGTACACGCCGAGGAGCCGCGCCGGGTTGGCGGAGACGGCCTGGACGATCGCCTCGACGGGCAGCCGGTCGACGGTGGCGGCGCGCTTGAAGGCGCGGTCCAGGGTCAGGGTGGATCCGGCGATGGAGCCTCCCTCGACGAGCCGGGCCACCCCGTCCCTGACCTCGACGGCGAGCGTGCCGAGGGCGTACGTGCCGTCGCCGAAGCCGGCCGCGTCCATGGCGTCGGTGATGAAGGCGACGCGTCCGGGGCCGGCGTGGTGGAAGGCCAGTTCCAGGGCGGCGGGGTGCAGGTGGGTGCCGTCGTTGATCAGCTCGACGGTGATCCGCTCGTCCTCCAGGAGGGCGGCGATGGGGCCGGGCGCGCGGTGCCCGAGGGCGGGCATCGCGTTGTAGAGGTGGGTGGCGACGGTGGCGCCGGCGTCGATGGCCGCGACGGTCTGCTCGTACGTGGCGTCGGTGTGGCCGATGGCGGCGATCACGCCGTGTTCGGCGAGGAGGCGTACGGAGTCGAGGCCCCCGGGCAGCTCGGTGGCGAGGGTCACCATGCGGGCCTGGCCGCGCCCGGCGTCGATCAGTTTGCGGACCTCGGCCGGATCGGGGTCGCGGAGCAGGGTCTCGTCGTGGGCGCCCTTGCGGCAGGGGGAGATGAAGGGGCCCTCGAAGTGGAGGCCGGCGATCTCGCCCTGTTCGGCGAGTTCGGAGAGCAGTCCGGCCCGCTGGACGAGGAAGTCCATGTCGCCGGTGACGAAGGAGGCCGCGGTGGTGGTGGTGCCGTGGAGCCGGTGGGTGTGGACGCCCTGGAGGACCTCGTCCACGGTGCCGGAGGTGAAGGAGGCGCCGCCGCCGCCGTGGTTGTGCATGTCGACGAAGCCGGGGACGAGCCAGTGGCCGGTGAGGTCGAGGACGGGGGCGTCCCCGGGCGCGCTGCCCGCGATGCGCCCGCCGTCGATGATCACGCGCCCGTTCTCGACGGTCCCGGTGGGCAGCACGACGTGTGCGCCGGCGAGAACCTTGTGATCGGCCATCAGGCGGAAACCTCCGGGTCGGTGGGGCGCTGGGTCGGCTCGGGGCGCCGGTCGGCGAGCAGGTCCCAGGCGAGGAGGCCCGCGCCCAGGCATCCGGCGGTGTCCCCGAGGGCCGCCGGGACGATGGCGGGCAGCTTCTGGAACGTGACCCGTTCCTCCACCGCGGCCCGTAGTGGTGTGAACAAGGTTTCCCCGGCCTCCGCGAGACCGCCACCGATGATGAGGGTGCGCGGGTCCAGCAGAGTGAGCGCGGTGACGAGCCCGTCGGCGAGCGCGTCGACGGCCTCCTGCCAGACCCGTACGGCCGCGGGGTCGCCGGAGGCGACGGCCTTGGCGCAGTCGGCGGCGTCCGCGCCGGGGTCACCGCTCGCCTCCGCCCAGGCGAGGGAGACGGCGGAGGCGGAGGCGTACCGCTCCAGGCAGCCGCGCTGGCCGCAGCCGCAGTCGGTGCCGCCGGGGCGGACGACGATGTGGCCGATCTCGCCGGCGTAGCCGTGGGCGCCGGCCTCGATGCGGTCGGCGATGCCGATGGCTCCGGCGATGCCGGTGCCGAGGGGCACGAAGAGGAAGCGGTCGGCGCCGCGGCCCGCGCCGATGCGGCCCTCGGCGAGTCCGCCGGTGCGCACGTCGTGGCCGAGGGCGACGGGGAGGCCGCCGAGGCGGTCGCCGAGGAGGGCGCGGAGGGGGACGTCACGCCAGCCGAGGTTGGCGGCGTAGACGGCGATGCCTCGCTCGGCGTCGACGATGCCGGGGACGGCGACGCCGGCCGCGGCGGCGGGTTCGCCGTACCGTTCCTCGCCGAGGGCGTGGAGTTCGGCGGCGAAGCCGAGGATCGTCTCGACGACGGCCTCGGGGCCGCGCTCGCGTCCGGTGGCGCGGCGGGCCTCGTGGAGCAGGGTGCCGTCCGCCCCGACCAGGGCGGCCTTCATGCCGGTGCCGCCCACATCGAGGGCGATGACGTGATTCACGGGGGACAGTGTGGCGCGCGACCACCCAAAAGGTCTAGTCCACTTCCGTGGATTGTTGCGTGCGGATACAAATGCGGGATCCCTCATGGAGCCATGCTTCCCACCCGGTTGCGGAAGTGATACCGGCGTGGTGTAGACCTCTTATCCGGGCCGGGGGAGACTGACGGCCTCAAGCGGTACGAACGTGCAGCTCAACGACGAGCAAAAGGTGGATGAAGCCGTGGAGCGGCGACGATTTCTTGGACTGACCGCGGCCGCCGCCGCCCTCGCGACGACGGGTACGGCCGCCGGCTGCGGCGTCCTCGGCGGCGACGACGGAAAGGTGACGCTCACCGTGGTCGCGGCCGACTACGACCTGACCGGCGGCGACACCACGAAGAGGTACTGGGACGGACTGGTCGCCGCCTACCGGGCCAAGCACCCCGAGGTGACGGTCCAGGTGCGGATCGAGTCCTGGAACGACGTGGACCGCACGGTCGCGGAGATGGTGAAGGCCGGCAAGGCCCCCGACATCGCCCAGATCGGCGCCTACGCCGACCACGCCGCCGCGGACCGGCTCTACTCGGCCGACGAACTCCTCTCCATACCCGTTCAGGCGAACTTCCTCGGCCCGCTGGTCGCCGCCGGGGAGAACCGGCGCACCCAGTACGGCCTCCCCTTCGTCGCGTCCACCCGCCCCCTCTTCTACAACCGCGACCTCTTCGAGGCGGCCGGCGCCCAGCCGCCCACCACCTGGGCCGAGCTCGCCGCCGCCGCCCAGAAGCTCAAGGCGCACGGCGTGCCCACCCCCTTCGCACTGCCGCTCGGCCCCGAGGAGGCCCAGGCCGAGGCCATGATGTGGCTGCTCAGCGGGGGCGGCGGCTGGACCGACGCCGGCGATCACTACGCCATCGACTCCGAGGCGAACATCCGCACCTTCGAGTGGCTGCGGAAGAACCTCGTCGGCAAGGGCCTCACCGGCCCGGTCGCCCCGGCCGAACTCAACCGCAAGGCCGCTTTCGCCGCCTTCGCCGAGGGCCGGGTCGGCATGCTCAACGGCCACCCCTCCCTCGTGAAGGAGGCCGCGGGGAAGGGCATCCGCGTCGGCCAGGTCCCGCTGCCCGGCATCGACGGCAAGCCCAAGACCTCGATGGGCGTCGCCGACTGGATCATGGGCTTCAGGCAGAACGGTCACCGCAAGGAGATCGGCGACTTCCTCGACTTCCTGTTCAGCGACGAGAACGTCCTCAAGTTCGCCGGCGACAACGACCTCCTGCCGGTGACGCGCACCGCCTCCGCCCGTATGGAGACCGACCCCCAGCACGCCAACCTGCGCGAATTCCTCAAGGCGCTCCCCGACACCCAGCTCCCGCCGGTCGGCAAGACCTCGTGGGCGGCGGTCAGCGAGAACATCAAGCAGAACATCGGCCGCGCCGTCGCCCCCGGCGGCCGCCCCGCCGAGGTCCTCGGCGCGATCGGCCGCGCCGCGACGGCCGCGGAGGCCGCCGAGTAGGCGGTACGGATCCGGCGGCGGGTGCGCGGGGGCGTACGGCACCGGGGCGGCGGGCCCGGCACGCGCACGGCCCCGAGGGCGGCGGAGCCGGGGCCCGTACGGCCCCCGGCAGCGACCGTACGGCTCCCGGGAGCGACCGTCGGTGCCGGGTAATAGGTTGGTCGTATGACCACCGGGGAGCAGGACGCGGCACAGGACGACGGGAGCGGGCTCGGCGCGCTCGCCCGCGCCCTGCTCGCCGTCGAGCGCCGCTCCTGGCCCGGCCCCGGCGCCAAGGAACGGGCCGTCCGGGAACAGCTCGGTCTCTCCCCGACCCGTTACTACCAGTTGCTCAACGCGCTCCTGGACGATCCGCGGGCCCTCGCCCACGATCCGGTGACCGTCAACCGGCTGCGCCGGGTCCGCGCCGAGCGGGAGCGCCGTCGCCGCTGAACCGCCCGGACGGCGGACGGCCGGCGTGAGCCGGGCCACGCTGATGAGTCGCCCGTCCCTGGGTAGGGTCATGGCATGGTCAGCAGCCTTCCGCACCCGACCACACCCGCCGGCCGCGACGGCCTGGCCGCGCTGCTCGCGCGGCCCGAGCAGGCCGTCGTCGCCCTGGACTTCGACGGGACACTCGCCGAGATCGTCCCCGACCCCGAGCAGGCCCGCGCCCATCCGGGTGCCGTGGCCGCGCTCGCCGCCCTCGCGCCCCGGATCGCCTCCGTGGTCGTCGTGACCGGCCGCCCCGCGGGGGTCGCCGTCCGGTACGGCGGTTTCGCCGGTGTCCCCGGACTCGACCGCCTGGTCGTCCTCGGCCACTACGGCGCCGAACGCTGGGACGCGGCCACCGGCACCGTCACCGCCGCAGCCCCGCACCCCGGAGTGGCCGCCGTCCGCGCCGAGCTCCCCGGCTTCCTCGACCGGCACGGCGCCTGGCCGGGCGTCTGGATCGAGGAGAAGGGCCGCGCGGTCGCCGTCCACACCCGCAGAGCGGTCGACCCCGAGGGCGCCTTCGAGGCCCTCAAGGGCCCGCTCGGCGACCTGGCGGCCCGCCACGGGCTGGTCCTGGAGCCGGGCCGGATGGTCCTGGAACTGCGGCCCCCCGGCATGGACAAGGGCGTAGCGCTCGCCTCGTACCTGCGCGAGACGGACGCCGGGTCCGTCCTGTACGCGGGTGACGACCTGGGCGACCTGCCCGCCTTCGCCGCCGTCGAGAAGCTCCGCGCCGACGGCGTCCCGGGCGTCCTCGTCTGCAGCGGCTCCTCCGAGGTCCCCGCGCTCGCCGACCGCGCCGACCTCGCCGTCCCGGGCCCGGCCGGCGTCGTGGACTTCCTGACGGACCTGGCGGAGGCGGTGGCCGAGGCGCCCCGCTCCTGACCGGACCGACGCGACGGGGGCGGTACGGGAGGCCGAGGCCTCCGTACCGCCCCCGAGGAAACGGGTCCGCCGGCGCGCGGCCGGGCCGCTCACGCCGACCGCGCGGCCGTCGCCGCCGTCCGGCTCAGCCGCGCGGCAGCTCCCGCAGGGACTCCAGCTGGGTCAGGAACCAGCGCTGGGGCGGGAGGGCCGTGGCGGCCGCCGCGAGGCGCTCGGTGCGGCGGGCGCGTTCGTCGTCCGGCATGGAGAGGGCCGTGTGGAGGGCCTCGGCGGTCCGGGAGACGTCGAACGGGTTCACCGTCAGCGCGTGCTCGCCCAGCTCGCCGTGGGCGCCCGCGCCCGTCGAGAGGACCAGGGCGCAGCCGGACTCGGAGACCACCGGTATCTCCTTCGCGACCAGGTTCATGCCGTCGCGGACCGGGTTCACCAGGGCCACGTCCGCGAGGCGGTAGGCGGCGAGGGAGCGGGTGAAGTCGTCCTCCACCGAGACGAGGACGGGCTGCCAGTCGTCCGTGCCGAACTCGGCGTTGATCTCGCCGGCGAGGCGCGCCACCGACTCGGTGTAGGCGCGGTACGACTCCAGATCCTGCCGGGAGGGGTACGCGGAGGCCAGGTGGACCACCCGGCCCCGCCACTCGGGGCGGGTGGTCAGCAGCTCGCGGTAGGCGAGCAGGCCGCGCAGGATGTTCTTCGACAGCTCCGTGCGGTCCACCCGGACGATCGTCTTCCGGCCCTCCCCGACCTCCTCGCGGAGCCGGGCCAGCCGCTCGTCCACCTCGGGGCGGTAGGCGAGGGCCCGCAGCTCGCCGGCGTCCACGCCCAGCGGATAGGCCCGGACCCGGGTGCGGCCCTTTCCGATGTCGTACCGCACGTGCTCGACGCCGTGCCAGGGGTCACCGCTCGGCCAGACGCCCTCGGCCGTCCCCGTCGCGTCGTCCCGCCGCGCGCCGCTGATGAACGCGGACGCCCATTCCCAGGTGTGGAAACCCAGCTCGTCCGCGCCGAGCATGCCCCACACCAGCTCCCCGGCGATGTCGTCCGGCAGCATCGCCAGGTACGCCGGGGAGGCCCACGGGGTGTGCGTGAAGTGGCCGATCCGCAGTTCGGGCCGCAGCTCCCGCAGCATGCCCGGGACCAGCGCCAGGTGGTAGTCCTGCACCAGGACGGCCGCGTCCTCGTCCGCCTCGGCGGCCAGCACCTCGGCGAAGGCCCGGTTGTACGCGCGGTACGCCTCCCAGCGGCGGCGGAACTCCGCGTCGAAGACGGGCTCGCGCGGGATGTCGTACAGGTGGTGGTGGAGGAACCACAGCACCGAGTTGGCGATGCCGTTGTACGCGTCGGCGTACACCTCCGGGTCGATGTCCAGCATCCGGACGCCGGGCTCGGCGACGCCGCGCCGCACCGCCTCGCGGTCGCCCTCGCCGAGCGCCGCGCACACCCACAGACTGTCCTGCGAGGAGACGGCGCTCAGGCCCGAGACCAGGCCGCCGCCGCCCCTGCGGGCGTCGAGCGACCCGTCCTCGCCGAGCGTGTACGAGACCGGTCCCCGGTTGGATGCCACGAGCACAGAAGCCATGTGCCGAACCTAGCCCGTCCCGTAAACGCTCAAACGTGCGTATACGAGACGGGCCGGTCCGGCCACGGCCGGGCCCCGGGAGCCGGGGGCACGGTTCACAGGCCGCGGCGCCCGCGCAGGGCCGCCTTCGCCACCAGACCGGTGCCGGCCAGGGCGAGGGCCAGGCCGCCCAGCAGCCACAGCCGTTCACCGTCGCCGCCGGTCGAGGCCATCGCCCCGCCGGCGGACGGTGGGACGTCCCGGGGGCCGGGCCCCGCCCCGGGGAGGGCGGGGGCGATCCCGGACCCGGCCGGGTACGCCGTCCGGGTCGGTCCCGGGGGCCCGCTCCGGGCCGGCGCCGGGGACGCGGTCGGGGTCGCGGGGGCGGAGGCCGTCGCCGTCGCGGGGCCGGGCCGCGCCGCCGGCGCGCCCGCCGCCCCCGTCGCCGCCGTGTCCGGGGCGGGCACGGACAGGGCCAGGGCGGCGGGCACGTACGTGTCGCCGTCCGGGGCGAAGGACAGCTCCACCGAGGTCGCGTCCCGGGCCACCGTGCCCTCGGGCAGTTCGAAGGTGCCGACGTCGAGCCCCGAGAGGACAGCCGGGAGGCCCGTACGGGACGCGGCCGCGCTCCGGCCGTCCACCAGGAACCGGTCCCCCGGCGCGACGCCGCCGAACGCCGTCACGGCCGCCCGGACCGTACCGCCGCGCCCGGCGAGCCCGTCGACGGTGAGCGTGGTGACCCGCGAGGCCGGACGCTGCAGGACGTGCCCGCCGTACACGCGGACGTCCCGCCGCTCGCGGCCCGCCTTCGCGTCGGGCCCGGGGAAGGCGTACACCACGGTCAGGGACCAGCCGGCCGCGCAGCCCGCGCCGTTCGGCGCCCAGAGGTTGCCCACGGCCACCGGTGTCGTGCCCGGCCCCGAGACGCCCGCGAAGGCGGCCGTCACGTCGGACTCGCCGGTGTAGAAGTGCGGGCCCTGGGTCTTCGCCGGGTCCGTGACCATGCTGTCGACCGGGACCGGAGCCGCGCGGCCCGTCCCGACCCGGAGCAGCGGGGCGGTCGTCGCCGGCTCGCCCGGGGACGGCACGGCGTCCGCGCCCGAGGCGGCACAGCGCCGCAGCCACCGCCCGTCCGCCGTCCCGTACGTGCCGTCGTGACCGCCCCAGAAGAGGCGGGCGTACGCCACCTTGGCACCGGCCGGCACCCGGATCCCGGCGGTGCCGGAGCCGTACGCGGGGGCTTTCCCGCCGGACGAGAGGCCCGCCGGGTCGGCCCGCTCGCGTACGGGCGGCTTCGCGCCGGGCGGGACCCGGCCGTCCGCCGCGCACGGGGCGGGGGCGCCGGCGCACCGCATGACCGAGGCCCCGGCGGTGGTGAAGTCCCCGTACAGGGTGGCCCCGTACCGCCGGCCGAACGGTTCGATCACGTCCGCCGACGAGGGGGTGACCGCCGGAGCGGGGGCCGGTGGGGAGCCGGCCGCCGTGGCCGGGGCGGTCGCCGCGAGCGGGAGCGCGCTCGCGGCCAGGACGACGGCCGCGAGCACCCTTCCGGGGCGCGGCCGTCCGCAAGGGGCTTGTCTGAAGCGCATACAACGGAAATGTAGGTAAAACCCACCATTTCCGGGCGTTACGCCACGCGGCGCCGCGCATACTCCGTGATCCCGGCGATCGGCGGGCGCTCCTCCGTGTCCACCGCGTACGTCCGGGGCTCGAAGCCCGACTCCCCCCGCTCGAACTGGGTCAGCCAGGGCCGCGTCAGGGGCCCTCGCGACAGCCGCAGCTGAGCCGTCCGGTAGATCGCCGCCGCCATCCGGCCGAGTGCCTGACCGTCCTGGTGCCGGTGCTTGCGGACGCCCACGTCCACCTGCGCGAGGGCGTCCAGGCCCACCATGTGCAGCGCGTCCACCAGGAGCGCCAGCTCCACTCCGTAACCCACGGGGAACGGCAGCCGCTCCAGCAGGGAGCGCCGCGCCGCGTACTCGCCGCCCAGCGGCTGGACGAAGCCGGCCAGCTGGGGCCAGTGCAGGTTCAGCAGCGGGCGCGCCACCAGCTCCGTCACGCGACCGCCCTGACCAGGGGCGTCGCCGAGCGGACGGTCGTACATCGCCTTCACGAGGTCCACGTCCGGGTCCGTGAGCAGCGGACCCACGATCCCCGTGACGAAGTCCGCCGAGAAGTCCCGCAGATCGGCGTCCACGAAGCAGACCACATCCCCGCCCGTCACCATCAGTGACCGCCACAGGACCTCGCCCTTGCCCGGCACGGCGGGTATCCGGGGGAGTATCGCGTCCCGCGCGACCACCCGCGCCCCGGCCGCCGCCGCCACCTCCGCCGTACGGTCCGTGGAACCGGAGTCGATCACCACCAGCTCGTCCACGAGCGGCACCGACGCGGTCATCAGCTCGCGCCGGATCACGGAGACGATGTCCCCGACCGTCGCCTCCTCGTTGAGCGCGGGCAGCACCACGCTGACGGTCGTCGAGCGCTTGGCGGCGAGAATCCGCTCCAGCGGTCGGTCGGCCACGGACCAGGACCGCCGGCCCAGCCAGCGCTCCACCTCTTCCAGCACGTGATCTCCATCTCGCGGTTCGGACGACCATCTCAACCGTCCATGCCTTCGGTTACAGTCTTGAACAACGCGAAGGCCCGTCGCATGTCGGGGTGCCGCCCGCGTTCCACAACCGAATACCGCTCATCCAGAGGGGCAGAGGGATACGGCCCGTTGAAGCCCCGGCAACCCTCCAGTCGGTTCTCGTCCGCGCCACGGCGCGCCAGCGGGGTCCCCGGCTAGGGAAGGTGCCAAATCCGTCTCATGGCGAAACGCGTCATGAGGAAGATGAGGAGAAAGGGCCTCGCCTCCATGGCTGTACAGACCGTCGCACCCGCCACCGGCTCCGCCGGCACCACCGTCGACCTCGGACCCGCCTCCGGACTTTCCTGCCGCGAATGCGGCGAGGTCTTCGCCCTCGGCCCGATCTTCGCCTGCGAACTCTGTTTCGGCCCCCTCGAAGTGGCCTACGAGCTCCCCGCCGGCGACCCCGAGGAGCTGCGCAGGAGGATCGAGGCCGGCCCCGCCAACATCTGGCGCTACGCCCCGCTCCTGCCCGTCCCGGCCGACGTCGCCGAGAAGCCGAACCTGAACCCCGGCTGGACCCCGCTGGTCAAGGCCGACAACCTGGCCCGCGAGATCGGCGTCGAGCCCGGCAAGCTGTTCGTGAAGGACGACTCCGGCAACCCGACGCACTCCTTCAAGGACCGGGTCGTCGCCCAGGCCCTGGAGGCCGCCCGCGCCTTCGGCTTCACCACCCTCTCCTGCTCCTCCACCGGCAACCTGGCCGGCGCCGTCGGCGCCGCCGCCGCCCGCGCCGGCTTCCGCTCCTGCGTGTTCATCCCGCACGACCTGGAGCAGGGCAAGGTCGTCATGGCCGCCGTCTACGGCGGTGACCTCGTCGCCATCGAGGGCAACTACGACGACGTGAACCGCTTCTGCTCCGAGCTCATCGGCGACCCGCTCGGCGAGGGCTGGGGCTTCGTGAACGTCAACCTCCGCCCGTACTACGGCGAGGGCTCCAAGACGCTGGCGTACGAGATCTGCGAGCAGCTCGGCTGGGTCATCCCGGACCAGCTGGTCATCCCGATCGCCTCCGGCTCGCAGCTGACGAAGATCGACAAGGGGCTGCAGGAGCTCATCAAGCTGGGTCTGGTCGAGGACAAGCCGTACAAGATCTTCGGCGCGCAGGCCGAGGGCTGCTCCCCGGTCTCCGCCGCCTTCAAGGCCGGCCACGACGTGGTCCGCCCGCAGAAGCCGAACACCATCGCCAAGTCCCTCGCGATCGGCAACCCCGCCGACGGCCCGTACGTCCTCGACATCGCGCGCCGCACCGGCGGTGCCGTGGAGGACGTGAACGACGAGCAGGTCGTGGACGCGATCAAGGTCCTCGCGCGGACCGAGGGCATCTTCGCCGAGACGGCGGGCGGTGTGACGGTCGGTGTGACGAGGAAGCTCGTCGAGGCCGGTCTTCTCGACCCCTCGCTCACCACCGTGGTCCTCAACACCGGTGACGGGCTCAAGACCCTGGACGCCGTGGCCGACAGCTCGCAGGCGACCGCCACCATCCGCCCCAGCCTGGACGCGTTCCGCGACGCCGGCCTGGCCCACTGAAAGGTTCGTGAACACATGGCCGTGAACGTCCGCATCCCCACCATCCTCCGCACCTACACCGGCGGGCAGGCCGAGGTGCCCGCCGAGGGCGCGACCCTCGCCGAGGTCATCGCCGACCTGGAGAAGAACCACACGGGCATCGCCGCCCGCGTCCTGGACGACCAGGGCAAGCTGCGCCGCTTCGTCAACGTCTACGTGAACGACGACGACGTGCGCTTCGAGCAGGGCCTGGAGACGGTGACGCCCGACGGCGCCGGCGTCTCGATCATCCCCGCCGTGGCCGGCGGCTGCTGAACCTCTCCATCCCCTGCTTCCTCTTCTCCCCCTTCTCTCTCGAATTGCCCCTTCCGCTCCATAAAGCGGAGGGGGCAATTCTGCATGGTTGAGCGCGGTAGAGTTGGGGAAGCCCCCTCCGCTGCTCATGCCGGACGCATATGAGAATGCGTCCCCGCGCGACAAGAAGCAGCCAATGTGCACGCACGTTCTGTACCTTCTGCGTGCTTTGCCGGGCCCGACTTGCCCCGGAATTCACGGGGATCAGGCGAATTCACCTTTCCGTCGCGCCCAGAATTC
>NZ_JAPSIW010000844.1 GCF_031178505.1 Streptomyces sp.
CCTCGGCGAGGTCCCGGCCGCCGCCCCCGCCGTCCCCCTCCAGCGAGATCTCACCCGCCACCAGCGCGGCCTGCGCCTCAAACCGGAGGCGCAGGAACGCACCCTCGAACTCGACCTGCGCAAGGAGACCGACGCCGCCCGCAGCCGCCTCCTGCACCGGCTGCGCTTCCTCGGCGTCGACAGGGGCGAGCCGGCCGCCGGCCGGGCCGGCACCGGCACCTTCCGGGAGACCTGGCACCTGCGCTGGGAACCGGAACTCCACGTCAAGGTCGCGGAGGCGGGTGTCTGGGGCACCACCGTCGAAGCCGCCGCCTCCGCCAAGGCACGCTCCCGGGCCCTCGCCGCCACCGCCCTCGCCGACGTCACCGCCCTCGCCGAACACTGCCTCCTCGCCGGACTGACCCGGGCGCTGCCCGTCGTGATCCGGGCGCTCGCCGACCGGGCCGCGCTCGACACCGACGTCGCCCACCTCGCCGACGCCCTCCCCGCCCTCGCCCGCTCCCTGCGCTACGGAGACGTCCGCGCCACCGACACCGGCGCCCTCGCCGGGGTGGCCACCGGCCTCGCCGAGCGGATCTGCGTCGGCCTCCCGCCGGCCTGTGCCGGACTCGACGCGGACGCCGCCACCGCCATGCGCGAGCGGATCGACGCCGTCCACCGGGCGGTCGGCCTGCTGCCCGACTCCGTCGGCACGGCCGCCCGCTGGACCGCCGTGCTCCACCGCCTCACCGGACGCGACCGGGTGCCCGGCCTCCTGCGCGGACGCGCCGCCCGCCTCCTCCTGGACGAGGGCGGCATCGCCGAGGACGCGGCGGCCCTCCTCATGAGCCGCGCCCTCTCGCCCGGCGTTCCGCCCGCCGAGGCCGCCGCCTGGATCGAGGGCTTCGCCGGCGGCGCCTCCGGAGGCGGACTGCTCCTCGTCCACGACGAACGGCTCCTGGGCCTCGTGGACGCCTGGCTCACCGGCGTACCGGCGGAGGCGTTCACCGCCGTCCTGCCGCTGCTGCGCCGCACCTTCTCGGCGTACGAGCCCGGCGTCCGCCGCAGCCTCGGGGAGCTGGCCGCCCGCGGCCCCAGAGCCGGTGGGACCGGCCGGTCCGCGCCGGTCACCCCCGGCTTCGCCGACACCACCGACCCGGGACGGGCGGACGGTGTGCTGCCCCTCCTCCACCTCATCCTCGGCACGGAGGCCCGCCCATGACCCCGACCACCGCCGACGAGCGGCTCCGGCGCTGGCGCCTCGTCCTCGGCGGCGGCGACGCCGACGGCACCGGCCACCGCCTCACCGGCACGGACGCCGCCATGGACGGCGCCCTCACCGCCCTCTACGGCCGCCCGGCCGCGGGTGACCGGGCCGCCGGCCGCGACCGCTCCGGAGGGCTCGGCGCCTCCGCGCCCTCCGTCGCCCGCTGGCTCGGCGACATCCGCGCGTACTTCCCCGCCCCCGTCGTCCAGGTCATGCAGCGTGACGCCATCGACCGGCTCGGGCTCGCCGCCCTCCTCCTGGAACCGGAGATGCTGGCCGCCGTCGAGCCCGACGTCCACCTCGTCGGCACCCTCCTCTCACTCGACAAGGCCCTGCCCGAGACGACGCGGGAGACCGCCCGGGCCGTCGTCCGCGCGGTCGTGGACGACCTGGAGAAACGGCTCGCGGCCCGCACCCGCGCCACCCTCACCGGCGCCCTCGACCGCTCCACCCGCGTCAGCCGCCCCCGCCACCGGGACATCGACTGGGACCGCACCCTCCGCGCCAACCTCAAGAACTACCTGCCCGAGTACGGCACGGTCGTCCCCGAGCGGCTCGTCGGGCACGGACGCGCCTCCCGGGCGGTGAAGAAGGAGGTGGTGCTCTGCATCGACCAGTCCGGCTCCATGGCCGCCTCCGTCGTGTACGCCTCCGTGTTCGGCGCGGTCCTCGCCTCCCTCCGCTCGCTCGCCACCCGGCTCGTCGTCTTCGACACCGCCGTCGCCGACCTCACGGAGCAGCTCGACGACCCGGTCGACGTCCTGTTCGGCATCCGCCTCGGCGGCGGCACCGACATCAACCGGGCACTCGCCTACTGCCAGTCCCGCATCACCCGTCCGGCCGAGACCGTCCTCGTCCTCATCAGTGATCTGTACGAGGGAGGCATCCGCGACGAGATGCTCAAGCGGGTCGCCGCGATGAAGGCCTCCGGGGTGGAGTTCGTGGCCCTGCTCGCGCTCTCCGACGAGGGCGCCCCGGCGTACGACCGGGAGCACGCGGCGGCGCTCGCGGCCCTGGGCGTTCCCGCCTTCGCCTGCACCCCCGACCTGTTCCCCGACATCATGGCCGCCGCCCTGGAGAAGCGCCCCCTGCCGATACCCGCGCCCTGACGGCGCCGCCCGCACCGCCGGAGCCGGGTCCCCCCGGGGCGGGAGCAGCCGGAGCCCGGGCGGTCGTGCCCGGGCCCGCGCCGCCCCCCGGACTTCCGGAACCCCGGGGGCCGACCCGCGCCGCTCCGGTGCGGAATCCGTCGCCGCCGCGCCACCCGCACGGACGCCCGCCGCCCCACTGAGGCCCATATCACATCCGTACGCCACGGGGCCTCACCCCGGCGCCGGGCGGGTCGTGAGCCCCGTACAGCCCAGGCCACGCCTGCCACCAGCACCTCCCGGCCCACCCCGCCCGCCCCTACGGACAGCCCCTCCGCCCCTACGATCTGTGACCCGTATCACCGCTCCGTTGTGATCTGCGATTTAGGGACCCACGTCCCACGGAGATAACCTGCGAGACGGACATGCCGCGTCCACGGACTCCGTGCACGCCTCCCTTGTGACAGCGCAGTCACGTTGCCCTTCGCGGCACGCCCACGCAGACAACGAACCGCGATCATCAGAAAAGGGAC
>NZ_JAPSIW010000845.1 GCF_031178505.1 Streptomyces sp.
TGCTGGCCGGGGCTGGTGATGCCCAGGCGCTGGGCGGCGACGTCGCCGAGGACGACGGCCGGGTACTTGCCGGTCGCGGCGTTCAGCCAGGTGCCGCTGTGCACGCTGCCGCGCAGGGTGCGCAGCAAGTCTTGGGTGGCGGCCTGGACGGTGATCCCGCCGGTGATGGATTCGTCGATCCTCTCGGAGCGGCGTACGGAGTGGTCGAGGGTGGCGGTGGCTCCTACGTGCTCGACGCCGTGGATGCGGGCGATGCGGCCGGTGGCGTCCTTTGCGAGGGGGATCTTCTCGCCGGTGAGCAGGTCCTCGCCGGGGGTGACGACGAGCATGTTGGTACCGAGCCGGTCGAGTTCGGCGAGGAGTCTTTCCTTGCTGGAGGCGGAGATGCCGACCACGGCGATCATGGTGGCGATGCCGATGGCGATGCCGAGCGCGGAGAGAACGATGCGCAGAGGGCGGGAGCGCATGCCGGCCGCGCCGGTGTGCAGGACGTCCCTAGGGGTCAGACGGGCCGGTTTGAGGGCGGGGCGGTGACGGCGCTTGCTCACCGGAGGTCACCTCCCACGGGGAGTTCTCGGGCGGGGCCGCTCCCCGGCGCGGTGTCGTGGGCGATGAGGCCGTCGCGGATGCGGACCTGGCGGGGCAGCTGGGCGGCGATGTCCATGTCGTGGGTGATGACGGCGATGGTGGCGCCTTCCTGGTTGAGGTCGTGGATGAGGCGCATGACCGCTTCGCCGGAGGCGGAGTCCAGTGCGCCGGTCGGTTCGTCGGCCAGCAGCAGGTCGGGCTCGCCGACGATGGCGCGGGCGATGGCGACGCGCTGCTTCTGTCCGCCGGACAGTTCGTGCGGCTTGTGCCGGGTCCGCTCGCCCAGGCCGACCCGTTCGAGTGCGGTGGCGGCGCGGCGTCGGCGTTCGGCGCGCGGCAGGCCGGTGTAGAGCAGGCCCTCGGCGACGTTGTCGAGGGCGCTGATCCCGGTGACGAGGTGGAAGGCCTGGAAGACGAAACCGATGTGCTGGGCGCGCAGGGCGGACAGCTTGCGGTCGGTGAGGGTCGCGGTGTCGTGTCCGGCGATGGTGACGGTCCCGCCGGTGGGCTGGTCGAGGGTGCCGACGATGTGGAGCAGGGTGGACTTGCCCGATCCCGAGGGCCCGACAATGGCCAGGAGTTCGCCTCGCGCGATGGTCAGGTCGATGCCGCGCAGAGCGGCGACTCCTCCGGGGTACTCCTTCGTCACCTGCGACAGCCGCACCACCGGCTCCGCCGCCGAGGTGGTGCGGTGGAGGGGTGTGGTGGTGGTCATGTGGAGGCCACCCCCACCTTCATGCCGGCGGTCAGGCCCTTCCCTGAGATCTCGACCCTGCCCTGGGCGAACATGCCGAGGGTCACCTTCACCTCGCGGGTGCGCTTCCCTTCGACGATTTGGACTCCGAAGGAGCCGTCGGGCAGGGCGAGCAGGGCGCCGAGGGGCACGCTCAGCACGTTCTTGCGCGTCTGGCCGGTCAGTTTGACCGTGGCGGGGGACTTGTCGATGCCCTTGACATTGTCGGGGTCGTCGAAGGTGACGGTCACCGCGACCCTGGGGGTCTTGTCACCCGGGTCGTCACCGGTCGTGGCGGTGGCGCCGACCGAGGCGACGGTGCCCGGGGCGGTCGTGCCGTCGGGCAGCTCGATGCGCACCTTGGTGCCTTCCTCGGCCAGGGCGGCCTCGGACACCTTCACCCTGAGTTTCACGACGCGGTCGGAGCTCGTGGTGGTCAGCACCTGCTGGCCGGGACCGACGCGGTCCGCGACGGCCGCGTTCGCCGTCTGGATACGTACCGGGCCGGGGGCGAACGCGATCTGCCCGGGCCCGATCCGGCCGGTCTGCTTCAGCCCGTGCTTCCTCTGCCACCGCTTGACCGCTTCCTCGGTGCCCGCGGTGAACTCCTCGTCGTCCGCCAGCGCCGGGTTGTGGCCGAGCTCGCGCAGGTTCCGCTTCAGCTGGCGCACGTCCGTGCCCTTGTCGCCGCGCTTCAGTTCCCTGTACATGGGCTCCGCCCCGTACATCAACCGCACCTCGTGGCCGTCGAGGGCGTACAGCTTCCCGTCCCGGGCGACCTTGGATCCGCTGTCGGCGATCCAGGTCAGGGTGCCGGAGGCGCCGGCGTTCAGTTTCCGCTCGCGGGAGTAGCCGAGGGTGCCGTCCACGCTGGTGGCCGAGACCAGGTCACCCCGGGTGACGGTCGCGGTGCCGCGGGGCACGCCGGTGTTCTCGGCCGTGTTCCCGCCGGCCGCGGGCGTGCCCCGCTCGGTGACGGCGACGCCGCCGCCCGCGATCGCGGCCACCGCGACCGCGGCCCAGACGAGGGCGGTACGCCGCCTCATGCCGCACACTCGTTCAGCGCCGCGAGGAACTTGTCCGGGTCGGCACCCTCAGGGATCTTGAAACCGCTGCTCGACCCCTGCGCGCCGGGCTTGGGGTCGGGCATGTCGAAGCCCTTGCCCCGCACGCACTCGGCGATCTTCACCTGCTGGTCGAGGTTCTGCCGCTGCTCCGCGCTGCCGCTGCCACCGGCCTCCGGGCCGGAGCCGCAGTCGGTCAGCGCCTTGTTCCACTTCTCCGGCGACACTCCGCCCGGCTGGGTCAGCGGCTGCGCGTACGGATTGGTGCCCGCCTCCAGGTCCGGCACGTCCATGCCCTGGTCGCGCAGGCACTTGCGCAGCGCCTGCGCCTTGTCCATGGCCGCGGTGCCCGTCCCCGAGCCGCCGAAGCTGCTGGGTGACTCCTTCGCCCCGCTGCCGTCGGACGAACAGCCGGCCGTCAACAGCGTCAGACCTGCCAGGCCCGTGGCCAGCGCCAGAGCAAGACGGTGATTCC
>NZ_JAPSIW010000158.1 GCF_031178505.1 Streptomyces sp.
CAAGACGTTCACCGTCACCGCGCTTCTCCAGCTCATGGACGAGGGCAAGGTCAGGCTCGACGACCCGATCGACGCCTACATCCGAGGGGTTCCGAACGGTGAGAGGATCACCCTGCGCCACCTCGCCGGGATGCGCAGCGGCCTCTTCCCGTACACCGCCGACCCCGACTTCCTGCACGACCTCCTGAGCGCGCCGAAACGCCCGTTCACCCCGTGGGAGGTCCTCTCCTACGGTTACCGGCACCCGAACACCTTCGCGCCGGGCGCGACGTTCCAGTACTCCAACTCCAACCTCGTGCTGCTCGGCCTGGTCATCGAGAAGGTCACCGGCAAGCGGCTCGGCGAGGTCATCCACGAGAGGGTGGTCCGCCCGGCCGGTCTGCGCCACACCTTCCTCCCCAAAGGCGCCGAGTTCCCCGAGCCCCACGCGCGCGGATACACCGACCAGACGCTGACCGGCGCCGTCGCGGACGCCACCGACTGGAACCCCAGCTGGGCCTGGGCGGCCGGTGCCATGGTCTCCGACCTCCAGGACCTGCGGCGCTGGGCCCCCGTCCTCGCCACCGGGAAGCTGCTCAGCGCCGAGACCCAGGCGCAGCGCCTCAAGATGCTGCCGACCGGCTTCCCCGGCACGGACTACGGCCTCGGCATCCTGCGGACCAACGGCTGGATCGGGCACAACGGCTCCCTGCCCGGGTACGAGACCGTGACCGTCTACCTGCCCTCGCAGAAGGCCACCCTGGTCCTCATCCTGAACACCGACTCCCTCGTCGACGGCCAGGAGCCGTCGACCCTCGTCGCCCGGGCCATCACGTCCGTCGTCACACCGGACCACGTGTACGCCGGAGGGATCACCCCGCGCGACAAGTCCTAGACGCCCGGGGAACCCGCCGCCGCCATGATCACCCGCACCCCGGCGACGATGTCGAACCGGTTGCGCACGTACTCGACGTCCGTGACCGTGCCCGTCGCCGGGTCCGTGGCGCCGGCGCCGAACTCCAGGGCTGGGGCGGGCACATGGCCGCCCGGCAGGCCGGTCGGGCCGGGACGGTCCCGCGGCAGGCGATCTCGCTGGAGAGTTGTTCCGCAGATCTCGGCCCAGGACCGGGGAGCCGCTCGTCGTCCCGCCCCCGGTGCAGCGACGGACGAGAGCCGCAAGGGCCGGCCGCCCGCCGGGCAGCCTCCGCGCTCCGGTGACAATGACCTGCGCGGGGGGATCGGCGAAAGCGTCCACTCCTCACGGAATGAGGCCTGGAGCAACCTGCTTGAGCTCGTCGGTCCGGTTCAGAGACCCTGAGCTTCGACAGATGTGAGCGGGCAGGGCAGAGGGTGCGGGGTGGAACTGATCAGTCTCTCGGATGGCGACAACAGCTTCCGGGTGCGTGTGCTGGGGCGTCGGTCGCCGGGCGTGTTGCATCTTCACGACCAGCTCGACGCAGAGGTCGTGGTGACCAGCAGCTTCGTCAGCGGCACGTTGGCCATGTCCCTGTTCCCTTCCGACCTGGCGGAGTGGTCCCGTGCTCTGGACCTGCTTGCCGCCGGTCAGGACGTCTGCTGGAGGGACGACGACCACAGCCCCGAGATCAGGATCCAGGCGTACAACGAGGAGCAGGAGACGGTCGCTGTCCGTGTGGAAGATCCGGGCAGTTCATGCGTCTCCGTGTTCCTCCCCATGTGTCTCGAAGAGGGCTGGATCGACGAGCAGCGAAAGCTGCTCGGGCAGGTGCTGCAGGAGTGGCCGAGCGAAGTGCTGGAGTCTTCGCCGGGCGTCCACGAGTGGCGGCGCTGAACTGCGGCCAGGCACCGCCAGCAGATGAGTGCGCGTCCGGGGGTGCGGAAGGCGTCGTGGATGCCGTCGCGTATCTCCCAGCGGATCCGCAGGCGGCAGAAGCAGGGCAGGTGGACGAACCGCGCTCCACCGCCCAGCGTTGGCGCCCAGGCCGGAGCCACGGTCGGTGCGCGGCAGGCGATCGACGACTTCACGCCGGGGTCCCGGACGAGACGACGGTACGAGTCGTGGTCGTGACCGCAGTCTGCCAGGACTCCGGCCGGGCGGCGCCGGGCGGGCCACGTTTGCCCCCTCGTCCGGTCCCGGAACCCCCTGCGACGCCCGGATGTGGGAGCCGTTCACCGCCCCCCGAGGAGGCTTACGAGCTCGACTGCGTCGGCGCACTCGCGCAGCTGGAGCCGGCCGAGGCGCCGGGGATCGGCTCGCCGACGTCGGGAGCGACGGGGACGAGGACCACGGCGCGGTCCGGGGGCGTGGATCTCCGCCTCGCTCGCCGCCGCAGTCCCGTCTCATCGAGCGTGGGGCGGTCCCGACGAGTCTTGAGCGCGGTGGGTGTCGGCCGCCGCCTGGACGCGGGCGTGATACTGCTGCCACTCGGCATCGTCGCCGAAGCCGTCGTGATCTGGTCCGGCTCTGCCGTCGATGAGCTCTCGCAGGACACCGGCGTGGCCGGCATGCTGGGCAGTCTCGGCGACCATGCGGACGAGCAGCACGCCCAAGGTGGTGGCCCGGCGGTCTTCGGGCCAGTGCGGCACCTGGCCCGGGGCTTCGAGTGCGAGATCCGCGATGGTCCGGTCGGCATGCGCGCAGGCACGTTGATAGAGCCCGATGATGTACTGGCTGGACTCCTCGGGCCTGGCCCACATGTCCGCGCCGTCCCAGATGGAACCGTCCTCGACCCAGGCCAGCGGCTCTGGCGCCGGCCGGTCGAACGATGCGCCGAGGTATCCGTACTCAAGGCCTGCCAGATGCTTGGCCAAGCCCAGCAGGTTTGTCGCGGTGGGTGTCATGGGCCGGCGCATGTCGTATTCGCTGAGTCCCTCCAGCTTGGAGAGCAGACCGGCCCGTCCTGCCCGCAGCCGGCGGTGCAGCTCCGCTTTGAGGTCGGTCATGTGGTCCTCCTTCAAGGATGTGCCCATCCCACCACGCGGCTGTGTCGCCATGCCATCGGATGACACGGCTCGGCCGGACGAGTGACAGGGGCCGCCGCAAGGCGGTGCCGGACGAACCGGTGTTCCACGATCAGTGCCGCCGCCGTCTCCGGCGGCAGCTGCCCCCCACCGCGTCTGTGCCGTGGGATCGGATCGACCACGGCTGTTCGAGGAGTCTCACCCCATGCGTTCACGCGTCATCGCCGTCGCGGCCGCGCTCGCGGCCACCGCGGCACTCGCGCAACCCGCCCACGCCGCCCCGCTCGCCGACGGGGTCTACCGGTTCGCGGCTCTCACGGACGGCAGATGTCTGGTCTGGCCCAAGACACACGCGAGCATCGGCGTGGTGTCGCTGGGCAACTGCACGGAGACCGCGTCCACCTCGGCGAACTGGCAGGTGGTGCGCCGCCCCGACGGAATGATGGAGGTCTCCCCGCCGGCCTCGAACCCGCGCACCTGCCTGCAGGTGACGTCGCAGTACAGCGTTTCGGTCACCAGCTGCGGTGGCCGGTACACCGAGTGGACCGTCTCCTACGGCTCCGACGGGCCCGGCAGCGTGGTGTGGGCCGACATCGAGCACACACCGGGCGACTTCTCCCCCTCGTACGGAAAGATCGTGGACGATCCCGGCGTGACCGGCCGGATCGTGGTGAGGCGGGCCCCCATCGAACCGCACTACTGGGCACTGCAGCCGGCCGGATAGCGGTCGTCGGGCCGACCGAGGGCAACGCCGGTCTCGGGTGCCCGGGCCCTGGCCACCTCGTCCCGGAGGCGGCCCCGCACCTGATACGCCCCGGGGATGTGGAGGTGACGTCGCCATGGTGACGTCGCCGGCCCCGCAGCGATGGCCGGCCTGCTCACCGCCGCGTCGGTGTCGGCGGAGGTCACGTGTCGCCGATGGCCCCCGCGGGCTCCGGGAACGTGGACCGATCGCCCTCGACGTCGGACCGCTGTGCAGGCGGCAGAGGACTCGGGGGTGTAGGATTCCGTGAATTCAGCATTCCGTGTACTGTCGTGGCTGTGCTGACTCTCGCTGCTGACATCGAGGTGCTGGCGCGGTTCGGCCGCGCCCTCGCCGACCCGATCCGCTGCCGGGTGCTCCTCGCCCTGCGTGAGGCGCCGGCCCACCCCGCCGACCTTGCCGACGCTCTGGAGATCTCCCGGACCCGGCTGTCCAACCACCTGGCGTGTCTGCGCGATTGCGGCCTTGTCGTCGCGGTGCCGGTGGGCCGGCGCACCCGCTACGAGCTCGCCGACGAGCGCCTCGGTCACGCGCTGGACGACCTGCGCACCGCCGTGGTCGCCGTCGAAGCCGACAAGACGTGTGGGGACGCGGACCGGAAGGGCTGCTGCTGATGACGGCGGAGACATCCATCGGCATACGCCCCTCCCCGGCCCGCCGCGACGTCCTCGCCAGGCGGATTCGGCTGCTGGTCGCGGCCACCCTCACCTACAACGTCATCGAAGCGGTCGTCGCGATCGGCGCCGGGACGGCTGCCTCCTCCACCGCGCTGATCGGCTTCGGGCTCGACTCCGTCATCGAGGTGTCCTCCGCCGCCGCGATCGCCTGGCAGTTCTCCGCCTCCGACCATGCCACCCGAGAGGCGCGCGAGAAACGGACGCTGCGGATCATCGCGGTGTCGTTCTTCGCGCTCGCCGCGTTCGTCGGCGTGGACGCCGTGCGCGCTCTGGCCGGCACAGGTGAGGCCGAACGCTCCGCACCGGGCATCGTCATCGCCGCCCTCTCCCTCGCGGTCATGCCGTTCCTGTCCGCAGCCCAGCGTCGGGCCGGACGCGAACTCGGTTCCGCCAGCGTGGTCGCCGACTCCAAACAGACCCTGCTGTGCACCTACCTGTCGGCCGTGCTCCTCGTCGGCCTGGTCCTCAACGCCACCCTCGGCTGGTCGTGGGCCGACCCCGTCGCCGCCCTCGTCATCGCCGCCATCGCCGTCAAGGAAGGCCGCGACGCCTGGCAGGGCAAGGGGTGCTGCGCGGCCCCGGCCGCAGTCGTGCCGCCTGCCGGTGCCGAGCGGAACGACACCTGCGGGTGCCGCGCCGGCTGTGACTGCTGCGGCTGAACGGCACCCGCCGAACGCAGCCCGCCGCGGCGAGCACAGGGTGGCAGCCCGGAGCCGTTCGAGGGCACGGGTGCGAACCGACATCGGATGCTCCAAGACCGGGGCCCAAGCTGACTCGGGATCGGCCGTGGGACCGGAACAGGGAGGTGCTGCGGCGTGGCGAACACCGAGAACGACCCGTGGCGCGCAGCGCCGGGCACCCGCCCCCGGAGGCCGGGCCCGGCCCTCCCCCAGGATGCCGGACGCCCACTTGTCCTCCACGCCGTCGGGACCCGGAGGACTGTCCCGCCGGGTCAGCGCCTCTCGTACAGCGCCAGTTCGGGCAGGAGGTGGAAGGCCTCGCGGACCGCGGCCAGCGCCTCGTCCCACCGGCGCAGCCCTTCGAGCCTGCGGGAGTGGGCGTACAGGGCCCTGGCGAGGTCGGGGACGTGGGCGTCGGGGCGGGCTGCTGCCAGGACACGGTAGACGGAGACGGCTTCCTCACCGGCGGCGAGGGCGTCCTGGGGCCGGCCTGACTGATCCAGCCGTATGGTCAGGGCGATCAGGCTGCTCGCGAGGCCGGGGAGGTGGGCCTCCGGGTCACGGGAGGCGAGGCCGCGGCGGATGCCGAGGGCTTCCTCGGTCGCGCGCAGGGCCTCCTCCTTGCGGCCGAGGGCGGCAAGGAGGGTGCCGAGGGTGTGCAGAGGGATCGGCAGCTGATGGAGATGGGCGCCGGGATAGGCCCGCGCCAGGCCGCGGAGGATCCGTACGCATTCCTCGGTGGCCGCAAGGGCCTGCTCCGTCCGGCCCAGGGCCGAGTACAGAGCGGCCACCGTGCTCAGGTTCGCGCTGAGCCCCATGAGGTGGGCGTCGGGATGGATGGCGACCAGACCGCGCTGGATCTGCAAGGCCTCCTCGGCGGCCGCAAGGGCCTCTTCCTTCCGGCCCGCATCCTCCAGCGCCCAGGCCAGCCGTGCCAGGCTCTCGGCCAGTTGGGGCAGGTGGGCGTCGGGGTGGGACTTGGCCATGGCGCGGCTGATCTGCACCACGTGTTCGGCCACCGACAGGGCGCCCGACAGCCAGCCCATCTCCGCACCCCTGACGGCCATTTCTTTCAGCGTCGCGATGTGACCGGCGGAGTACGCGGATCCTGCGTCGGCCATGGCGTCGTGCACCCGAGCGGCCTCGAAGAGGGCCTCCATGGCCTCCTCCTTCCGGCCCAGGTCCCACAGCCGCCCCGAGTGGACGCTCAGACTCCGGGCGAGCTGACGAAGCTCGACGTCGGTAGCCGCTCCGGCACCGCGGCGCAGGCGCACCGCCTCCTCGGACGCGGCCAGCGCCTCCTCCGGACGCCCCAGATCGCTCAGCCGGTCGGCGAGGTTGTTGAGGCTTTCCACCAGGTCGGGGCTGTGGCCACCGTCCAAACCACGGGCGAGGGCGACGGCCTCCATGGCGGCGGCCAGAGCCTCCTCGCGGCGCCCGAGGTCACTCAGCCGGTCGGCGTACGTGTTGAGGCTCGCGATCAGGGGGACGGCGTCGGCGAGGGAACGGGCGGCGGCCACGGCTTCCTCGGCAGGGGTCAGGGCCTCCACCCGCCGGTCGAGCGCCGAGAGGCGACCGGAGAGCGTGTACAGCATCCATACGAGGTCGGGGCCCGGAGCAAGGCTTCGCCGTCGGTCGATCAGATGGCGGGCGAGGTCGCAGGCCCACACGGCCAGCCGCTGGCTGCGCGGGACGCCGTCGTTGAGCCGGCGGAGCGTCTCCAGCGAGGTCCGGGGATCCGCGGCGATCCGCTGCAGGCCGGCCAGCAGCGGGCCGGGATGCTCGACCTGGGTGGCCGTGGTCATCGCGGTCGGTGCCAGGGCGGTGCGGTGCCGGAGGCACAGCTCGGTGAGCTGTGTGTCGAGCTGTCCCGCGAAGACGGGGTGCGCGGCCGCGCGACTGTAGAGAGTCAGCAGCCGGCCGGCTTGCTCCCCGGTGATGCCCGGTACGAGGTCGTGGGCGAGCTCCGGATGCGCTTCCAGGCGGCGGCCGATCAGACGCTCCGTCAGCCGGTCGGGCTGGAGGCTGCCCCAGGGGCCCGACCCGGGTGGCGGACAGAGCGCGGTGATCCAGGCCAGGACGGCGTCGCGGCGGTCGCGCGGCTGGTCGGCCAGGCCGCCGACCTTGTGCAGGATCGCTGCTGCCTGTTCATGGTCGGCGGCGCCCACCAGCAGGGCGGCGGCCAGGGCCGCGTCGAGGGTGGCCGTGCTCAGTGCCGGGCTGAGGCCGCGGGCGGCGGCACTCTGTTCCCAGTAGCGGCGCTCGTGCAGGAGCAGGCGGTCCTCGACGCCCGCCGAGGGTCCGGGACCGCCTCCGGTGGAGTCGGGGTCCGCGGCGTCCAGCAGGTCCGCCAGCGCGGTCATGTGCAGGGTCAGCGCGTTGTCCATGCCCGCCCGGTCCACGTCCGGGGCGGGCAGGGCGGCGGCCACGGCCGGCCAGTTGGGGCCCTGCCGGCCGCGCACCCGGGGCAGCGTCGCCGCGAAGGCGTCTGCCGCCCGCCGGTACGCCTCCCGGCGTGCGCCCGCATCGGGCTCGAGCGGGGGCAGTGCGACCACCGGCGTGCCGTCCAGCAACTCCTCGGCGGTACGGGTCACCGCCTGCGCGCTGGTCCACCAGTCCCCCGCCGCCCGGGCCAGCAGGAGCACCTTGAACGGAGCGGCGCCGCTGTGATCGGCGGCGGCTTCCAGCAACGCGGCGAGCTGGGCCGTACGGGTTTCGGCGTAGTCAAGGACCACCAGCAGTGGTTTGGCGGCACGGCCCACCGCGCGTAGCTCCGCCGGTGTGGCACTGATGCGCGGCCACAGCACCGCCCAGCCGTCCGGAGCCAGCGTGGCGGCCAGGTGGTGGGCCAGACGGGTCTTGCCTTGTCCGGCCGGGCCGTGCAGCAGCCAGCTTCCGAAGCCCTCCTGGCGGCACCAGCGGCCCAGCCGGCCCAGCAGTTCCTCGCGGCCGTGGAAGGTGACGACCTGTCGCCCCGCCTGCAGCAACGCCGCCGCGGAGCCCAGTCCGCCGGCCGGCGCCGCCGGTTCGGCCTCGGCCACGTCCTGGAACTCCACCGCGTCCAGCACCATGGTGTCGGCGCCGTGCTCGGCGAGCACGGCGCGGAACTCGGCGTCGTGGTGCAGCACGTACGCCGGTACGACCGAGAGCGCGGCGTGTCCGGAGCGGCCCACGTCGGCGGCGACCACACCGGTCAGCAGGCGTCCGCAGAACATCGCGGCTCCCGACAGCCCGCTCCACGGCGACGACCCGTCGGCCGGCCAGGCCGGCGGGTGCGGGCTCAGGTCCATCAGGTGCCGGTTGGCCACGTAACCGCTGCCCGGATTCACCGTGCCCGCCAGCTGCGCGGTCTCCACCGCCACTCCCGGCCGCTGTGCCACATCGGGTACGCCCCAGGTCTCGCACGGCTGCCCGGGCTGCTCGGTCACCAGGCGGCCCCAGCGCACCCCCGTGCCCTTCGGTGGGCGCCAGCCGGCGTCGTCCACCTCGACCAGCCCGGCGTCGTCGCGCCCGCCGGGCGTGCCGCACCACACCACGACTCCGCCGGACACCGTTCGGGTGCCCGGGCGGAACACTTGCACCAACGCGCCGCGTCGGCCGGCCACATGGGCCGACGTCAGCACCAGCCGCGGGCCGATCGCGTATCCCGACCCCGGCCCTCCCGGTCCCCCGACCGCGACCAGACGCTCCCGCTTCACCGCACTCCCCGTGTCGTACGCCGGCGCCCGGTCAGTCGTGGATCCGGTCGCCCACGTCGCCGGGGCCGGCCGGCCGGTCGGGGCTGCCGCTGACCAGCAGATCGCCGCCGGCGCGGGTCCTCGGGGTCAGGGTGAAGGAGACCCGGTGCGTCCGGCCGCGGGCCACTCCGCCCTCGGTCTCAGCCGTCACGGCCCACACCCGGAAGCCCGCCTTGGCCCGCGCGTCAGCGCGCAGTTCCACCTCGAACTCCATCTCCACGGGCCCGACCGCGAAGGCGATCTCCTGCCCCACTCCGCGGGCCGTGGCCTCCAGCAGTTCGTCCCGCACCGCCGCCACCGCGTCCGCCAAACCGATCTCCACGTCCCACCGTCCCGCCGTCCGTGTGTCTGCCAAGCCGAGAGTAGGGGGACGGGCTCGCCCCGCGCAGGCGATCACGAACGGTTGCCCGAATCGGACCGGGGGACGACGAAGGCGCTGTGCCGGGCGACCTCGGCGCGGATCACGGAGTCGAGGGTGTCGGCTCCGTTGTCGAGTGCGGTGCGCTTGGCGGCGCTGATGCCGGGGCAGCCGGGGACCGGGGAGGTCGTAGAACCTGGGGTAGCCGAGGACCACGACACGGGCGTGGGGGGCGCGGCCGCGGGCGGCCTGGACGCGGCTTCGCGGCCGGGACGGGCGGGTGCGGTGGCGAGGGCCCGACGCAGGGCGGTGCGCCGGCACACCCTCGTCGCGCGCCTCACACGTGACCGCGATGCCGCAGGCCTCACCCAGCCTGGCACTCAGGCGCCGACGAAGGCCACGTCAACCGAATCACGATGCCGTGTCCGCCTGCCCACAGCGCCGCCCGCGCCCCCGAGCGCCGGATGTTCGGCCGTGCCGGCTCCGATCTCCTGCGCAAGCGCGCCCTGCTCTCCTCTGGGCCACAGGTCAGACCGCGTCATCAAGGAGCCCGAAGCCTTCCGGGAACCCTTCCAGGAATTCCCGCCGACCCGGGTCGGGCTCGCCTTCCGCCATTGTCCCCAGCAGATCGGTGAACTCGCTCCGCTGGGCACTCGACAGCCTGCTGACCAGGTGGCCGGTGCCTTCCAGGACCTTGACCGCGTCGTCCGGGTCCATCTGCTCGTCCTCACAGCTCTCGATGAACCACAGGACATCGACCAGAGCCTCGGCCAAGGCGTGGGTCAAGGACGGGTACATGGGCGTCACGACGGGCTACAACGGTCACGGCAGCAAGGCCCCGCCATCCCGCCACACACCACTGACAACCCGATCGCGGACGCGGCGGTGCTGTCGGTGAGCGTGAACCCGGAGGAACGGTGAAGCGTGCGTAGCGCCACGCATGTTGGTGCCGTGCGGGTTCGTAGGTGCCTGCTGACGAACGCGGCGTCCGTGGCGGACGGCTGTGGGCATCGCCCTTGAGGCCGGCCTCACGGAACTGGCCGATGGGCGAGGGTGAGCACCCCTTACGATCGCGTCCATGTCGACCACACCGTCCGCCCCCATCCTGCGCGGCAGCGGCGGCGCCTCCCTCCGTCACGAGGACGGCGCGCTGACGCTGCGCCGCGGTGACGAAGAGATACGCATCCCGCTGCAGGCCGTCCGCGAGGTCGTGCCGGACCGCCGGGCCGTCACCGTCGAGCTGAGGGTCCCGGCCGGGAGCCCTCCCGTCACGCACCGGATCGACGGTGTCGGCGACGCCGCGGCGGACCTCTTCGCGGTGGCGGTGGGCGCGGCCCTGGCGGCCCTGCCGGAGCCGGCGGCCTCCTTCGACGGCACCGCCCTCGTGACGGCCCGCTCCCTGCGCACATCCCGTCCGCCCCTCAGTGCCGGGGAGAAGGCGAAGGGCCTGGCCTGGGCCTTGGTCGGTCTCGGGCCGGGTCTCGCGACGCTCATCGTGACCAGCGTGCTGTACGTCGTGCACGGAGAAGCGGGCATGCTGATCCTCGCGATCCCGATGGGACTCGTGACCGTGTTCCTCAACCTCGCGAGCACGGCCGCAGGAGAGCGGACCTTCCAGATGTGGCTCCTCCCCTGGCGCGGCATCACGGTGATGGCCGTGCGCACCAGGCCGGGCGGCAAGGCGGGGACGTACGAGTACACCGATCCGAGCGGCCAAACCCACAGTTACCACCGGAGCGCGTCCGCGAGCCGGATCGAGATCAGCTACCACCCGGACAACCCCAGCCATCCGGTCGGCGTCTATTCCCTTCCCATGCGTGTGCTGGCCACCATCGGGACCTTGCTGCTGTGGGCCGTCACGGCAGGTTTCATCTTCGTGTCGGTGATGGCCGCCACCCAGTGATCACCGCGCCGCGGAACGCAAGGCGGCGCGGCCGACGCCACACTTCGCCATGACCGCGCGCAACGGCAGGCCGGCCTGTGCGCCACGGCGGATCGCCGCGTCTCCCGGGACTCCATCACACACGGGCATGGGAAGCGGCGACTGGGCGGTTGCTCACCGGCCCCGGTCTGCCGGGCAGAAGAGGGGCCGGT
>NZ_JAPSIW010000846.1 GCF_031178505.1 Streptomyces sp.
GCCTCCTCGAACGAGGGGGCGGTGCCGGACACGGTTGTGCATCCTTCACTGAGGATCATCTCCCTGGTCAGTGAGAACCGGCTGGTCCTACTGGAGTTCGCTGAAGCGTTCGGTTGCTCGGGTGCGTCCGGCGACGATGATGGTGTCGTCTGCTTCGACGACGGTTTCGGAGGTGGCGTAGGTGAAGCCTTCGCCGGGGCGCTTGATGGCGACGACGGTGATGCCGTAGCGGGTGCGGACGGCGCTGTTCGCCAGGGGAAGGCCGATGATGTCGGCGGGCGGGTTGGTCTTGACCATGGCGAAGTCGTCCTCGAACTCGATGTAGTCGAGCATGCGGCCGCGTACGAGGTGGGCGACGCGCTGTCCCATGTCGTGTTCCGGATAAACGACGTGGTGGACGCCGAGCTGGGTGAGGATGCGGCCGTGGGCTTCGCTGACGGCCTTGGCCCAGACGTTCTCGATGCCGAACGAGATCAGCAGCGAGGCGGTGAGGATGCTGGCTTCCAAGTCGGTGCCGATGGCGACGACGGCGCGGTCGAACTCGTGGACGCCGAGCTGGCGCAGGGCGTCCTCCTTGGTGGAGTCGGCCCGCACGACGTGGGTGAGGGAACCAGAGAGTGCCTGGACGACTTCGGCCCTCTCGTCGATGCCGAGGACTTCGGTCTCCTCGTCGGCGAGTTCCAGGGCCAGGGCGCGGCCGAAGCGGCCCAGGCCGATGACGACGACGGAGCCCTGAGGCCCGGTGCGGCGTTTCCTGGGGACGGGTTTCTTAGCCAATGACGGGTCGCTCCTCGGGAAGGTCGTACAGGCGGTGGCGGGTGCGCAGGGCGAGTGCCGAGGCGACGGTGATGGGGCCGAGCCGGCCGAGGAACATCAATCCGATCAGCAGCAGTTGCAGGCCGGCGTGCAGATCGGCGGTGATGCCGGTGGACAGGCCGACGGTGGCGAAGGCGGACGTGGTCTCGAACAGCGACTGGTCCAGGCTGTGGTCGGAGAAGACCATGAAGGCGACGGTGGAGGTGGCGACGGCGGCCACGGACAGCAGGACCACGGTCAGGGCTTGGCGCTGAAGGTCGTCGTGCAGGCGGCGGTGAAAGATGTTGACCGCGGCCTCGCCGCGGATTTCGGCGCATATGACGAAGAACAGCACGGCGAAGGTGGTGACCTTGATGCCGCCGGCGGTGCCGGCGCTGGCACCGCCGATGAACATCAGCACGTCGGTGCCCAGCCAGCCGGCGGGGCTCATCTGGGAGGTGTCGATGCTGTTGAACCCGGCAGTGCGCGGCATGACCCCCTGGAAGAACCCGGCCAGCAGTTTCCCCGGTGTGTCCAGGGAGCCGAGGGTGGCCGGGTTGGACCATTCGAGTGCGGTGATGAAGGCGCTGCCGCCGACCAGGAAGACACCGGTGGCCCACAGCACGATCTTGGTGTGCAGGGACCAGGCCCACGGTCTGCGCCAGCGGCGCCGCAGCTCGAACAGGACGGGGAAACCCAGACCGCCGGCGACGACTGCCAGCGCGATGGGCAGGCAGATCCACGGGTCGGTGCTGAAGCCGATCAGGCTGTCGGAGTACAGGGCGAAGCCGGCGTTGTTGAACGCCGAGACGGCGTGGAAGACGCCCAGCCACGCCGCCCGGGGCCAGGGCTCGTCGTAGGCGGTGGCGAACCGCAGAGTCAGCACCAGCGCGGTGACCGCCTCCAGCAGCAGGCTCACCTTGACCACACCAGTCACGACCGAGCGGACATCGCCCAACCCCAGGGTCTTGGTCTCCGCGGCGGCCGTCATGCGCGCCTTCAGGCCCATGCGGTGCGAGACCAGCAGAACCAGCAGGGAGGCGAAGGTCATGATGCCGAAGCCGCCCACCTGGATCAGGGCCAGGATCACCGCCTGTCCGAATCCGCTCCAGTAGCCGGGGGTGTCCACCACGACCAGACCCGTCACACACACCGCGGAGGTGGAGGTGAACAGCGACTCCGCCGCACCGGCGCCACCGGGCCCCGCTTTGGCTGCCGGCAGCATCAGCAGACCGGTCCCGGCCGCCACCGCCGCGGCGAAGCCGGCCACGACCACCTGCGCCGGATGCCGAAGACGAGGCCATCGACGCGTCACCACTCCAAGCCCTCCGCCCCGCGGACAGGCACAACGATTGTTCGCACTGGAAGACGATAGACATCCCCATCGCCGTCCTCGGCACCGGACTCCGCCGTGGACCTCGCGCCATGTCCGCGGGCTTGCGCCGTGCAGTCCCGGAGCAGCGCCGAGCGGAGCTTCCCTCACCGGTCCGTACCGGGCTCGCGGGCGACCGGGTGAAGGGGTCCGGGCCCGCCCCTCGGCATGCGGGTCGAGTACACCCCCTTCACGGTCGCCGCGGTTCTGGTCACCGTCGGTGCTCTCACTGATCCCAGGTGGCGGTTGGGTTCTGGGGCACGGGTTCTGATCGCCGCCAACCCGAGCGAGGTGATCCACAGGCCGTGAGCCACCCTGCTGCGGGTGTCGCACATCGGTGGGCACCGCAACGACTTCACCCCGACTGCTGCCGCCGGTCGACGAGATGGCAACGGACTGCGGCGAGCGGGCCCGCCCCGGCGGAGGCCCCGCTTGCCGTACATCGACGTGGCATGGCCATGACGTCCACCGGCGCCGCTTGCCTGAGCGCGGCATCGTCCGAAGAACGCCCGACGCCGGTCAGCCCCGTGGCTCGGGACGCCCAACGCGCGACTCTCGTCCGCAAGAACCCGGCATCCTGGCAGGACCGCTCACTCCTGTTACTCCCTTACTCCTGCACCAGCACCACCGCCGACTCCCCGGGCACCCGCAGCACCCCGTCGGTCCCCGGCGCCTCGACCG
>NZ_JAPSIW010000159.1 GCF_031178505.1 Streptomyces sp.
CGATGCCGGCGCCCGCGCCGGCGGTGGCGAAGGTGACGGTCTGGGCGAAGATGCCGGCCATCAGGAAGTTGCGGTAGACGTCCGGGTCGGTGTTGCCGCCGACGCTCATGGAGCCGCCGAAGACGTAACTGAAGAGGACCACGAACATCACGGGCTGGATGAGCCCGAAGATGACCATCTCGGGGATGCGGGTCATGCGGATCAGGTTGCGGCGGGTGACGACGAGGGAGTCGGCGACGGACCGGGCGATGCCGCCGCGGGGTTTTCCCGCCGTGGGGCCGCCGGTGCCCGCTCCGGTCCGGGTGAGGGTGCTCACGAGGCGGTCTCCTTCCGGTGCTTCCTGCGGTCCTCGGGGGCGCGGGCCCCTTCCTCGTCCTCGGCGCGCTCGGCGGCGTGCCCGGTGAGGGAGATGAAGACGTCGTCGAGGGTGGGGCGGCGCAGGCCGATGTCGTCGATCCCGACGCCCGCGGCGTCCAGGTCGCGGATGACCTCGGCGAGCAGCTTGGCGCCGCCGGTGACGGGGACGGTGAGCTTGCGGGTGTGCTCCTCGACGGAGACCTCGCCGGGGGTGCCGGTGCCGGTGGTGCCGTAGCGGGCGAGGACCTCGCGGGCGGTGCCGGTCGTCTCCGGCCGCTGGACGACGACCTCGACGCGTTCGCCGCCGGTGCGGGCCTTGAGCTGGTCGGAGGTGCCGCGGGCGATGACCTTGCCGTGGTCGACGACGCAGATGGCGTGGGCGAGGTGGTCGGCCTCCTCCAGGTACTGGGTGGTGAGGAGGAGGGTGGTGCCGCCGGCGACGAGTTCCTTGATGACCTCCCAGAGCGCCTGCCGGTTGCGCGGGTCGAGGCCGGTGGTGGGCTCGTCCATGAACATGACGGGCGGGGAGACGACGAGGGCGGCGGCGAGGTCGAGGCGGCGGCGCATGCCGCCGGAGTAGGTCTTGGCGGGCCGGTCGGCGGCGTCGGCGAGGCCGAAGCGGTGGAGGAGTTCGTCGGCCCGGTCCTTGGCCGTCCTCGCCTTCAGCTGGTACAGCCGGCCGACCATCTGGAGGTTCTCCCGGCCGGTGAGGTACTCGTCGACGGCGGCGAACTGGCCGGAGAGGCCGATGGAGCGGCGGACCTGGTCGGGGTGCTTCAGGACGTCGATCCCGGCGACGGCGGCCCGGCCGCTGTCGGGCCTCAGGAGGGTGGTGAGGACCCGTACCGTGGTCGTCTTTCCCGCGCCGTTGGGACCGAGCAGGCCCAGGACCGTGCCTTCCGGCACGTCGAGGTCCACGCCGTCCAGTGCTCGTACGTCGCCGAAGGTCTTCACCAGACCCTCGGCGTGGATCGCGCCTGGCATGTGAGTCTCCCGGGGAGATTTCGGGCGTTTCCGTCCGATCGTAGGGTCGCCGGACGCACGCCGCCCGGCGGTGCCGTGACCGCCCTCACATGGTGGCGCGACACATCTCGACAGGCGAGTGGTCGGGAGAACCGCGCGGCGTCCGGCCGCCGGGGGTCACACGAGGACGGTGTAGCCCGCCTGACGAAGGGCGTCCTCGACCTCGCGGCAGTGCTCCGGTCCCTTCGTCTCCAGGTGCAGCTCCACCTCCGCCTCCGTGAGGCCGAGGCGCGGATCGGTCCGTACGTGACTCACGTCGAGCACGTTCGCGTCGACCACCGTCAGGACGGCGAGCAGCGTCGCGAGCGCCCCCGGCCGGTCGGTCACCCGCAGCCGCAGGCTCAGGTAGCGGCCCCCGGCGGCCATGCCGTGCCGCAGGATCCGCTGGAGCAGCAGCGGGTCGACGTTGCCGCCGGAGAGGACCGCCACCACCGGTCCCCGGAAGTCCTCCGGCGCGGTGAGCAGGGCCGCCACCGGGCTCGCGCCGGCCGGTTCGACCACCAGCTTCGCCCGCTCCAGGCAGAGCAGCAGCGCCGAGGAGAGAGCGTCCTCGGAGACCGTGCGGACCTCGTCCACGTACTCCCTGACCAGGTCGAACGGTACGTCGCCGGGGCGTCCCACCCTGATGCCGTCGGCCATCGTGACGGGCGACTCGACCGCCACGGGATGGCCGGCCGCGAGCGAGGGCGGATACGCGGCCGCACCCTCCGCCTGCACCCCGACGATCCGCACGTCCGGGCGGAGCGATTTCACCGCGAGCCCGATGCCGGCCGCGAGACCGCCGCCGCCGACGCCGACCACGATCGTCCGCACCTCCGGGCACTGCTCCAGGATCTCCAGGCCGACCGTCCCCTGCCCGGCGATGACGTCCCGGTGGTCGAAGGGGTGGATGAAGACCGCGCCGGTCTCCCGCGCGTACTCCTCCGCCGCCGCCAGCGTCTCGTCCACGACGTGGCCGTGCAGCCGCACCTCGGCGCCGTACTCGCGCGTCGCCGCGACCTTCGGCAGCGGCGCCCCCACCGGCATGAAGACCGTCGCGTGCACGCCGAGCAGTTTCGAGGCCAGGGCGACGCCCTGCGCGTGGTTGCCGGCCGAGGCGGCGACGACTCCGGCCGCCCGCTCCTCGAGCCGCAGCCCCGCGATCCGTACGTACGCGCCGCGCAGCTTGAAGGAGCCGGTCCGCTGGAGGTTCTCGCACTTGAGCTGGACGGGCGCCCCCACCAGGGACGACAGGTGGCGGCTGCCCTCCATGGCGGTCACCCGGGCCACCCCCGACAGCATCTTCTGCGCCCCCCGCACGTCGTCGAGCATCAGATGGTGCAAGGGGTACGGCGTACGGAAGGTCATGACAGCAAGTCTCGCAGCTCACCGCCCTCCCGGCCGCCCGGCGAACGGCGGGGAGGGCGGGCCCGTACCGGGTTTGCGCACGGCCGGTACGGACCCCCGGTCGGCCGCGTACTCTGTCCCCCACCACCCGACCACCCCCGCACGAGAGAGCCCCCAGCCATGCCCACATCTCAGGACATGACGACTGAGCTTGACCCCGGTCTCCTCGATGCCCTCCAGCACCAGGTGGCCGTCTTCGCCCGCCGGGCCGAGCAGACCCGGCTCGGCGGCACGGGCCAGCTCCGCAACTCCATGGACCGCGCCGCCTATCTCCTCCTCAACCGGCTCGACCAGGAAGGCCCCATGGGCGTCAAGGCGCTCGCGGCGGGCATGGGCATCGACTCCTCCACGGTGACCCGTCAGGTCGCGCCCCTGGTCGACACGGGGCTGGTGAAGCGGACCTCGCACCCGGAGGACGGGCGCGCGGTCGTCCTCCAGCTCTCCCCGCGCGGGCTGGCCCGCCTGGAGGAGGTCCGGTCGTCCCGCCGGCAGTTGATGGCCGAGGTCACCGAAGGCTGGACGGAGGCCGAGCGCGAGTCCTTCTGCACGCTCCTCACCCGGTTCAACACCGCGCTCTCCGCGCGCCAGTCGGGGCACGGCGGGCCGGCCGGCGGCCCCGCCGGAAGCGAGTCGGTGCCGACCTCTTGACCGGGCCCGCCGTCTGACCCCTCCATGAGGACATGGCGGAGCGGCGGAACCCGCGGAGCGGTCGACGGGCCGGGCACGCCCCGGACTTCGAGGCGTTCGCGGCCGGGGCGGCGGGCCGGCTGCTGCACACGGCGACGCTCCTGACCGCCGAGCCCCTGGAGGACAACCCGCGTGCCCGGGCCCTCCTCACCGCCGCCCTCGCACATACGTACGCGGTGGGGGACCGGCTGCGCGACGAGGACCCGTACGACCGCGCCCGCCGCGACCTCGCCGCCCGCTTCGCCCGCGGCACCCGGCGCCGCCGCACCGGCCGGGGCGGGGTGCTCGCCCGGCTCACGCGCGAGGAGCGGCTCGTCGTCGTACTGCGGCTGTACGAGGGGGTCGCGGAGGAGCAGGCGGCGGCTCTGCTCGGCCTCTCCGAGGCCCGCGTCCGGGCGGTGTGCGCCCGCGCGGTGGCGGTCCTGCGGGACGCCGCCGGCCCCGCGCCCGCTCCCGGGGGGCGCCGCGCGAGCCGCCCCGAGGACCGGGAGGCGGCGGTCCGGCGGCTGCTCGAGACCCCGCGCCCGCCCGTTCCCGCCGGGCTCGCCGGCCGCGCCGCCGAGCGCGGCGCCCGCCTGGCCCGCCGGCGGCGGGCCGTCCGGTGCCTGCTCGGGACGCTCGGCGCGGTCGCCGTCCTCGTCCTTTTCGTGTGGGCCTCGGCGGCCCGCCCGTGGGAGGCGCCTCCGGCGGAGACCACGCCGGTCTTCGAGGAGTGGTAGACCACCGGCCCCGCCTCCCAGGGCCTAGCCTGGAAGGGACGGCATGCGCATCCGTGCCGAGGAGGCTGTCATGACCAGGAAAGTCGCCGACTGCCGCAGGACGCCGAGCGTCATGAACTGCACCCTCACCATCAGCGGTGAGGAGGAGGAAGTCGTCCGGGCCGCCGCCGAGCACGCGGTCTCCGTCCACGGACATCCCGATTCGCTGGAGCTGCGCGCGGAGATCCGGGCGAGCCTGGAGGACGAGAGGACGCCCGTGTGAGGAGGCCCCGGCCCGACGCCGCCGGGCGCCCCCCCGCGGGGGCGCCCGGCGGCCGCGCGTACCGGGGGACCTAGGCCGTGTCTTTCGGATCTTGCCGGGCTCGCGGCGCCTGGCACCGCGCCCCGCTGCGTTGTCGTCGGTCGCCGATGCTCCGCATGGACTCCCTCCTCCGCCTTGCGATGCACGGCGCCAGACGCCGCTCCCTGATCCGGCCTGATCCAAAAGACACGACCTAGCCGAGCGCCTCGCGCAGGTCCGCGAGCAGGTCGTCGGCGTTCTCGATGCCGACCGAGAGGCGGACCAGGTCGGCCGGGACCTCCAGGGCCGAGCCCGCGACGCTGGCGTGCGTCATCCGGCCGGGGTGCTCGATCAGCGACTCGACGCCGCCGAGGGACTCGCCGAGGGTGAACAGCTTGGCGCGGTTGCAGACCTCGACCGCCGCCTCCTCGCCGCCCCGCACCCGGAACGACACCATGCCGCCGAAGGACCGCATCTGCTTCGCGGCGATCTCGTGGCCGGGGTGGTCCGGGAGGCCCGGGTAGAGGACCTGCGTGACCTCGGGGTGGCGGGTGAGCATGTCCGCGATCCTGGTGGCGTTCTCGCCGTGCCGGTCCATGCGCACCGCGAGGGTCTTGATGCCGCGCAGCACGATCCACGAGTCGAAGGGACCGGCGACCGCGCCCATCGCGTTCTGGTGGTAGGCGAGCTCCTCGCCGAGCGCCTCGTCGGCCGTGACCAGGGCGCCGCCGACGACGTCGGAGTGACCGCCCATGTACTTGGTCAGGGAGTGCACCACCACGTCGGCGCCGAGCGCCAGCGGCTGCTGGAGGTACGGCGAGGCGAAGGTGTTGTCGACGACCAGCTTCACCCCGGCGTGCCGGGCCACGCCCGCGACGGCCTCGATGTCGGTGATGCCGAGCAGCGGGTTCGAGGGGGTCTCGACCCAGATGAGCTTCGTCCGCTCGTTGACGGCCTCGCGCACCGAGGCGATGTCGGAGGTGTTCGCCACCGAGAAGTCCACGCCCCAGCGCTCCACCACCTTCGCGAAGAGACGGAAGGTGCCGCCGTAGGCGTCGTTCGGGATGACGACGTGGTCGCCCGGCGCGAGCAGCGCGCGCAGCAGGCAGTCCTCGGCGGCCAGGCCCGAGGCGAAGGCGAGACCGCGCCGGCCGCCCTCCAGGGCCGCCAGGTTCTCCTCCAGGGCGGTACGGGTGGGGTTGGCGCTGCGGCTGTACTCGTAACCGCCGCGCAGACCGCCCACACCGTCCTGCTTGTAGGTGGAGACCTGGTAGATGGGCGGGACGACCGCGCCGGTCAGCGGGTCGGCGGTGTTGCCCGCGTGGATCGCGCGGGTCTCGAAGCTCTGGTGGCTGTGCTGGTGGCTCATGGTCAGGAGCGTAGTGCCGCGTGCGCGCCGCCGCCTCGTTCGTCTCAGCGGGTGTCCTGGACAATGGACACATGGACATTCTCTGGTTCCTGATCGCGCTCGGGCTGCTGTTCGGCGTCCTCGGCCCCTACCTGCTCCGCCGGCGCGGGGGCGGGATCCGGCTGGCCGCACCGGGCTCGCCCGACGCGGCGGACCCGGAGGCGTACGGCTTCGTCCGGCAGGAGGAGCAGGACGTGCGGCTGCCGGGGCCGGACGCCGATCTCCTCGACGTGCTCGACGTCGTCAGGGCCACCCAGGACTGGCGGGCGGCCTCCCAGCTCCTCGCCGGTACGGCGAAGGAGGGCGAGGTGCGCTGGCAGCGCGTCCAGGCCTTCGCGGGCGCGGCCTGTCTGGAGCTCCAGGAGCGGCCGGGCGCGGGCGGGGCGTGGCTGCGGGCGTGGCGGGCGGAGGCACCGAAGGACGCGGGGGGCGCGGCGGTGCACGCGGAGTTCCTGGTGCAGCAGGCGTGGCGTTCGTCGGCGGTGGGCAGCGACGAGTTCCGGATCATCCTGGAGGAGGCGCGGAAGGTCACCGAGGAGGCGGCGCTGCTGGCTCCGGGCGACCCCGTCCCGTACATCACGCAGCTGGCGGTGGCGCGCGGTCTCGGCTACAGCCACGAGCAGTTCGACCAGGTGTGGGCGAAGGTCATCGACCGGGCACCGCAGCACATGGGGGCGCATCTGGCGGCGCTGCACTACTGGTGCGAGAAGTGGCACGGTTCGCGGGAGGAGGCGGACCACTTCGCGACGACGGCCGCGGCGCGGGCCCCGCGCGGTTCGCTGCTCGCCGCGCTGCCGCTGTTCGCGGTCTTCGAGCACGTCCCGGACGTGGTGCTGGTGCGGGACTTCTTCCGTACGGCGGTGGTGTCGAAGGCGCTCGACGGCGCGCTGTACGCGGTGCACTCCGCCCGCCCCGACGACCCGATGCTGGCGCACGTGCGGCACCTGCTGGTGTGGTTCCTGGTGCGGGGCGAGCGCTGGGCGGAGGCGATGCACCAGCTGGTGCGGGTGGACGGTCACGTGGGCGCGGTGCCGTGGACGCTGAGCGCGGACCCGGCGGCGGAGTACACGGTCCACCGGAACATGGCGGTGGCGGGGTACGAGGCGAACGGCGGCAGTCCGATGACGCTGCGGCACTGAGGGTCCCGTAGCGATCTTCGAGTCGGCGAGGGTGTGGCTGATCGCGGGGAGGCCCACTGATCCGGGGGCGCGGATCCGTGCGTCCCCGCAGGTCGTCCGGCCCGCTCTTTCGGTCGTGCGCCTCGCGGGCGATGTCGAACACTGTGTCCGGTAACTCGGCGGCCATGCCGGGCGCGGAGCAACGACACCGCGTGGTGCCGGCGCGGTTCAGGGGGTGACGTCGAGGGCTCCCGGGGCGTCGGACGGGGCGAGTCCGGTGGCCCACACGCGCCCGTAGACCGACAGGTCGCGCAGATGCGCGGTGATCTCGGCCGCGCTGTAGCCGGTGTCGTTCTCCACCCACCAGGTGAGCAGGCCGATGAGCTCGCCCGTCCAGGCGCGGGCGACGACGTCGAGGGGGATGCGCGGTGTCACCCCGAGCTGCTCGGTCCGCGTGCGGAAGGCGGCTTCGGCGTGGCCGCGGATGAGATCCGTGAATTCCCGTAGGGCGCGCCCGTCGCCCTCGCCCCGCAGGACGACCCGGTAGACGGGCTTCTCCTGCTCGGCGTGTTCGAAGATGTACTTCACCGGCAGTCCGGTGAATCCTTCCGCGTGCGCCTGCCGGACCGCCGGCAGGAGGCGGTCCCGGTCCTCGGCGAGGTCGCGGACGATGCCGACCAGGAGGTCTTCCTTGTCGCGGTAGTGGGCGTAGAAGGTGGCCCGGCCGACGTCGGCGCGCTCGGCGATCTCCTCGACCGTGATCGCGTGGAACCCCCTCTCCAGGACCAGTTCGACCAGGGCCTGGCGCAGCGCGGCCCGCGTCCTGCGGACGCGGCGGTCTCCCGCGGGCTTCATGTCCACTTCGTTTCCTTCTCGTCCGAACCGTTGACCTGACCCTAACGCTGCCCTTACGTTGCCGCACACCAAGCTTGTTACTGGACATCATGTCCGGAAACTCTGGAGGTGCGATGAACTTCGGGCGGTACGTACGCCGGACTGCCGGCCACCAACCCGATGCCGAGGCGGTGGTCTGCGGAACCGTGCGGCTGACGTACGCGGAACTCGACGAGCACAGCGACCGGCTCGCCACGGCCCTGCGTGCCCTCGGCCTCAGCCGGGGCGACCGGGTCGCGACGCTCGCGGGCAACCGCGCGGAACTGGTCGTCACGGAGGTCGCCCTCTACAAGGCCGGCCTGGCCCGGGCGCCGATCAACGCCAGGCTAGGAGCCGCCGAGGTGGCTCACCTGCTCGTCGAGTCCGACGCGAGGCTGCTGCTGACGGACGCGGCCCATCTGGACGTCGCCCGCGCCGCGGTGTCCGGCTCGGCGGTGAGGACCGTCCTCGGCTACGACGGCCCGAGCGATCTCGGCGCGGGTTACGCCGAGACCCTCGCGGGCACCGAGCCCGAGCCCGTCGAGACGGAGTGCGACGAGGGTGACATCGCCGTCCTGCACTTCACCTCGGGTTCCACCGGCAGACTCAAGGCGGCCGTCCAGACCTACGGCAACCGGCTCGCCCTGATGCGCAAGTCGGTGATGAGCGCCGACACCCGGGTGGGGCCCGGCGACCGTCAGATCCTGGCCGGACCCGTCACCCACGCCTCCGGCATGCCACTGATGGGCATCTTCTTCGCCGGCGGCTGCGCGATCGTGCTGCCCCGCTGGGACGCCGAGGAGTTCCTCGCCACCGTCCAGCGCGAGCGCGCCACCCACGCCTTCGTCGTCCCCACCATGGTCAACACCGTGCTCGCGCTGCCGAACGCCCGCGACTACGACCTCTCCACCCTCCGCCAGCTGATCTACGGAGCCGCGCCGATGTCCCCGGCCCGGATCAGGGCCGCCTGGGACCTCTTCGGACCCGTCCTCTCCCAGGGATACGGGTGCGGCGAGACCACCTCCGGCGTGCTCTTCCTCTCCACGGAGGACCACCGGCGGGGCATCGGGGGCGAGGACGAGGAGCTGCTGCTTTCCTGCGGCCGTCCGCTCGCCGAGGCCGAGGTCGCCATCGTCGACGACAGCGGAAGGCCCGTCGCCGACGGGGAGATCGGAGAGATCGCCGTCCGCGGCCCCGACGTCGTCCCCGGCTACCACAACGAACCCGGCCTCACGGCGGAGAGCTTCCGGGACGGCTGGTTCCTCACCGGTGACCTCGCCCGCCGCCGCGCGGACGGCTACGTCTTCATCGTCGACCGCAAGAAGGACATGATCGTCTCCGGCGGGTTCAACATCTACGCCGTCGAGGTCGAGTCCGTCCTGCACCAGCACCCCGACGTCTACGAGGCCGCCGTCGTCGGCGTCCCGGACGAGCAGTGGGGCGAGGCCGTCAAGGCGGTCGTCGTGACGCGCGACGGCGCCACCCTCACGGAGGCCGACCTCATCGGCTTCTGCGCCGAGCACCTGGCCCGCATGAAGAAGCCACGCTCCGTCGACTTCGTCGCGGCCCTGCCCCACAACCCCAACGGCAAGATCGACCGCCGCGCCATCCGCGACCGCTACTGGGCGGGCGCCGAGCGCCGCGTCAACTGAACAGGACCCCCGGCATGCCCTTCACCCTCGCACCCTCCTACGACGACAATCCGCGCCTGCGGGACCTCGTCGCCCGACTGCGCGCCTACCTGGCCGACGAGCTCGTCCCGTACGAGCGCGAGCGCGGCATCACCCCGGAGACCGAGCTCGACCGCCCCACCCTCGAACACGTCTGGAAGCGCAGCGCGGAACTCGGCTTCTACGGCATCAGCCTGCCCCCCGAGCTCGGCGGCCAGGGCCTGAGCTTCTACGAACTGTGCGCCCTCAAAGAGGAGCTGACCGCCTCCGGAGCCGCGCTCTCCCACTCCGTCCTCGGTGACATGGGCGGCCCGCTGCGCGTCGGCGCGATCGTGAAGTACGCCACCGAGGAGCAGCGGGAGCGCTACCTGATGCCCGTCGTCCGGGGCGAGCTGGCCTGCTGCTTCTCCATCACGGAGGAGGACGCGGGCTCCGACGTGCGCCGCATGACGACCACCGCCACCCCGGACGGGGACACCTACGTCCTCAACGGCAAGAAGGTGTTCAGCTCCGCCGCCCCCTTCGCGGACTTCGCCATCGTCGTCGCCCGCATGGCCGGCACCGAAGAGGCGTACAGCGCGTTCCTCGTCGACCTGGACACCCCCGGCTGCCGTGTCCTCGACGGCGAGGTCCCCATGTCCGGACAGCGGATGGAGGGCGACCTCCTCTTCGAGGACTGCCGGATCCCCGCCGCGAACCTCCTCGGCGAGGTCGGCCAGGGCCTGCGCATCGGCATCGGCCGCATCACCCTCAACCGCCTGCTGCACTGCCCGTCCCTCATCGGTGCCGCCCGCCGCGCCTGGGACCTGTCGGTCGAGTACGCCAAGAACCGCGTCGTCTTCGGGCAGCCGCTCCTCGCCCATCAGGCCATCCACCACAAGATCGCCGAGATGGCCACCGAGATCTACGCGGCCCGCGCGATGGTGATGGCCACCGCGGCGAAGGCCGACCGGGGGGACAACGTCTCCGTCGAGGCCAACATGTGCAAGCTCTTCACCTCCGAGGCGTCCTTCCGCGTCGCCGATCAGGCGGTCCAGATCCACGGCAAGGCCGGGCTCACCCGCGGCCACGAGGTCGAGCAGATCTTCCGCAGCCTGCGGATGTTCCGGATCGTCACCGGAACCACCGAGATCCACAAGAACGCCATCGCCAAGGGCCTTTTCTGACCGACCCCTTGGTGCCCAGGGCGGGGCCGCGGGTCCCGCTCCGTCGAGCGGGCCCGCGGCCACGGGGGACCGCCGCCCACCCGTACGACCACCTGCTCCACCCACATCCGCAGGAGTCGCCCCATGGCACCCCGTACCGCCGCGCAGCCCCGGCACATCGCCGTCGCGACGCCCGACCGCCGCAAAGCCTGGCTGATCACGGCGATGATCGTGGCCTTCATGGTCGTCAACTACGCCGACAAGTCGGTCCTCGGCCTCGCCGCCGTCCCGATCATGGAGGAACTCGGCCTCAGCAACAGCACCTACGGCCTGGTCTCCAGCTCCTTCTTCTTCCTGTTCAGCGTCTCCGGGCTCCTCGTCGGGTTTCTCTCCACCCGGATCTCCAGCCGGGTCCTGCTGTTCGTCATGACCGTGCTGTGGGCCGTGGCCCAGCTCCCGGTCCTCGTGGTGGCCACGGTCCCGGCCCTGATGGCCGGCCGCATCCTCCTCG
>NZ_JAPSIW010000847.1 GCF_031178505.1 Streptomyces sp.
AGGCCGTACCCGCCGAGTCGCTCGGCGCTGCCGCCCGTACCTACCTGCGCACGGCTCCCCTGCTGACCCGTACCGAGGCACCCGCCGCGCTGCGCGCGGCCCTGCTGGAGACCGCCTTCGTGGAGGATGGTCTGCCCGAGTACGCAGAAGCCCTGCACCGGCTCGGCCTCGACCTGCCCTGGCAGACGTTGTGGAGTCTGCCCGTGCCCGGTGTCAGCGCCGTGACCGTCGGCAGCCTGCCGGGTGCCGAAGGCCCGGCCGTGCCCGTGGCCGTCCTCGTCGTCCCGGCCGGCACACCCGGCGCGCTTCCGGTCGGCGGTCCCGGCACGGAGTCCGGTTCCGCGGCCCTCGTCCAGGGTCTGGTGCGGCCGGACGACCTCGGTGGGGCGGGGCCCGGTCCCGATCTCGGGCTGGTCCGGCGGCCGTCCGAACAGGAGCGGGCCGAGGCTCCGCTCGGGCTGAGCCGTGGCGCCGACTACCTGCGCGTCTGGGACCGGGCGAGTGGGGAAGTCGTGGCGGCGCTGATCTCCGACACCTCCTTCACCGCCGCCGACCTGTCTCCCGACGGGATCCTCCTCGTCGCCTCCAGGCACGGGGTGAAGGCTCTGCGCATCCACCTCGATGGACCGGCGCTAGCCTCTTAGGCGCGCACGGCGGTCCCTTGCCCCGCGTCGGTGCCCCGCCCTTTTCTCTCCTCCCCCGACCGATCCGCTCTCGAAGGAGCCTCCTCGTGACCAGCCAGGAGCAGGCGCTCGCCCTCGCCGACCGGTGGCTCAATCCGGAAGGCTCGTCCGAGCCCCGCCGCGAGGTGCGGATGCGGGAGTTCGAGCTCGGCTGGGTCGTGTGGGCCGCGCCCGCGGCGCCCGAGACCGACCCGGAGACCGGTGAGCGACGTCCGCCGGCCGAGGTCGGCACCGCGTGCGGGGTCGTGGACCGCCGTACCGGCGAGCTGACGGTGTGGCCCTCGGTACCGGTCGACGAGGTCGTCCGGATGTACCGGCGGAAACACGGTGGCGGCGCGCAGGGCAGCGCCGGGGCTGAGGACGCGCCCCCGGTCACCGGTCCCGGCAACACCGCGGTCTTCACGTACACCGACCCGGCCACCGGCGAGGAGACCACCCTCTTCCGCACCTCCGGCCCCGGGCTGCCCCCCGCCGAGTACCAGGCATGGGGCGAGCTGCGGCGCCTGGACGTGCCCGCCGACGACGTCCTCGCGATCCACACCGACCTGCGTCCCAGCCTGCTCCCCGGCGGCTACCCGGCCGAACTCCTCAACGCCTTTCCCAACGCCCGGCTCTCCTGCTCACAGGAGTACGGGGCGCGGCCCGAGACCCGCGCCGAGGGCATCGCGGCCCTGGTCGAACAGGTGGAGACCTTGCACCGGATCGCGGGCCGGCAGCCACCACCCCGCCCGCACCGGCTGCCGGTCCCGGACCGGGTGACGCCCGCGGAGGCGATGGACGACGCGGCCCTGGGACGGCACCTCGCCGAGGTCTTCGGCGAGGACGGCGTACGCCGTTACGACGCCGGCACGCTCGCGGGCACCCCGCTGCCGGAGGCCACCAAGGCCACGCTCGACGTGGCGGGGCTGCCCGTCGACCTTCCGCTCTTCTTCACGGCCGACCGGCCCGAGGCGCCTCCGGCGGGCGGCCTGTTCACCGATGTGGCCACGAACCTGCGCGCACGGCACAGCCCGGCCGGCGAGGAGAGGATCGGCGCGCTGGCGCACCTGGTCCGCATCGGCTTCGACGGGGTCGCGGTCATCACGGTGCAGTGCCCGCCGGGTGTCGGCCGACCTGACGGGTACGGCACGGTCTGGGCGGTGGACCCGGTCACCGCCACCGCGCGGTACGTGAACGGGTCGGCCGCCGCCTTCGCGCGCTGCCTGGCCCTGCTCGCGACCGCGCGGCAGGGGATGCGGGGCCTGGATCCGGTCGCGGCCGGGTCGGAGGTCGCCGCGTTCCAGGAGCGGCTGGCGGCCGTCGACCCTTCCGCGCTGGGCGATGCGGACGCCTGGTGGTCGTTGATCGTCGAGCAGATGTGGCACGGGCTGTTCTAGGGAGGCTTCTCGCGGGTCGCTACGCGGCGGGGGTCCATCAGCTGTCAGAAGCCCTCCCGTGATCAGTACAGCGAGAATCCGCCGCTGTGCCGTCCCTGGGTGCCCTTCCTCGGCTGCGACAAGTCCCGCCGCGGCTTCCTCGGTTCGGACGGCGCCCCGGCAGGGCTGCCGCCCGTAGGTGTCTCCCCGCGCCTGATCCGCTCGCGCTCCTCCTCGGAGAGCGCCTCCCAGCGCCCCCGCAGGGACTCCATGCCTCCACCGCCCAGGGCACGGGCCATCGCGGGGTCGTGCAGGGCGTCGCGCAGGGCCAGCCGGCCGGTGAGCAGCCGCTTCGCCGCGTCCTGGAGGTCCTTGCTCGCGCCGTCGGCCTGGGAGAGCCTGCGCAAGGCGGAGTTCAGCGAGCGGATCTGGGACGGTTCCAGTGCCTCGTCCAGTACACCCCGCTCCGGCGGGGGGTCGTGCCGGTCCGGTGTCTTCCCGGGTTGCCCTGTCATGTCGGCGCCTCCTCGCTGGTCCCCACTTCTCGGCACCTGAAGTATCTCCCGTCACTCACGAGTGTCATGCTGACCTCTTCGGCGGCCGGGAAGAAGGGTGGCGGTGTCATGGCGCGAACGCACAGCACGGGAAAGGACCGTCCTTCCTCCGGGCCGTCCGGAGCCTCCGGTCCGGTGGCCGCCGCCCTGGGCCGCCTCGGCCGGGCAGGTGGCCTGGTCTTCCTGCTGGCGGGACTGCTGCTGAGCGGCTGGGGCGCGTACCAGGGGACGTACCTGGCGTGCC
>NZ_JAPSIW010000160.1 GCF_031178505.1 Streptomyces sp.
GACCGGGCCGCTGCCCGCGCCAGCCGCCGCGCCCAGGGCCGTCGCCGGCCCCGCGTACAGGTCGACGCTCCGCCCCGCGTGGTTGGTGCGCAGCCAGCGGCCCCCGGGACCCCGGCGGCGCACCCCTTCGTACACGGCGCGGGTCACACCGGCGGCGAGCCCGAAGGCGGCGAGCCGGTTCACGCGTCGGCCCGGGCGGTGGCGAGCAGTTCCTCGGCGTGTGCGCGCGCCGTCTCGGAGTCCTCCTGGCCGGCGAGCATCCGGGACAGCTCCCGCACCCGCTCCTCGCCCTCCAGGACGGTCACCCCGGAGCGGGTGACGGAGCCGTCGCTGGTCTTCTCGACCAGCAGCTGCCGGTCGGCGAAGGCGGCCACCTGCGGAAGGTGGGTGACGACCACGACCTGCGCGCTCCTGGCCAGCTTGGCGAGCCGGCGGCCGATCTCCACGGCCGCCTTGCCGCCGACGCCCGCGTCGACCTCGTCGAAGAGGTAGGTCGGCACCGGGTCGACCCCGGCGAAGACGACCTCGACGGCGAGCATGACGCGGGAGAGCTCACCTCCCGAGGCGCCCTTGGCGATCGGGCGCGGCGGGGCCCCCGGGTGCGGGGCGAGCAGCAGCTCCACCTCGTCGGCGCCGGACGGGCCGTACGCGACGCGCCGGCCGCCGACCTCGACGCCCTCCGGGTCCTCGGTCTGCCGGATGTCGAAGGACACGCGCGCGTGCGGCATGGCGAGGGAGGCCAGTTCGGCGGTGACCGCGTCGGCGAAGCGGGCGGCGGCCTCCGTCCGGGCGTCGGTGAGCCGCTGCGCGAGGACGGACAGCTCGTCGCGCAGCCGGTCCCGCTCGGCGGTCAGCTCCTCCACGCGGTCGTCGTCGCCTTCGAGCTCGCCGAGGCGCGAGGCGCTCTCCTCCGCCCAGGCGAGGACGGCCGAGACGTCCTCCCCGTACTTCCGGGTCAGCTGGGTCAGGGCGGCCCGCCGCTCCTCGACGGCGGCCAGCCGCAGCGGGTCGGCGTCCAGGTTGTCGGCGTAGCCGGCGAGCTCCCCCGCCACGTCCGCGAGGAGGATGGAGATCTCCTCGGTCCGGTCGGCGAGCGCGGCGAGCGCCGGATCGTGCGCCCGTACGGCCTCCAGGGCGCGGCCCGCGCCGGCGACGAGGGTCGTGGCGTCGACGGCCTCCGGGTCCTCGGGGTCGCCGGCCAGCGCCCGGTGGGCGAGCGCGGCGGCGGAGGCGAGGGCCTCGGCGTGACCGAGGCGCTCGGCCTCGGCGGCCAGCTCCGCGTCCTCCCCGGCGCGCGGGGCGACGGCCTCGATCTCCGTGAGCCCGAAGCGCAGCAGGTCGGCCTCCTGCGCTCGCTCACGTGCCCGAGTGGTGATCTCGTCCAGCTCGGCGGTGACGGCCCGCAGCCGCTTGTACGCCGTGGCGTAGGCGGCGAGGGGGACGGAGACGCCCTCCCCGGCGTACCGGTCGAGCGCGCCGCGCTGCCGGGCGGGCTTCAGCAGGCCCTGCTGGTCGGTCTGGCCGTGGACGGCGACGAGTTCGTCGGCGAGCTCCGCGAGCAGTCCGACGGGCACGGAGCGCCCGCCCAGGTGGGCCCGGGACCGCCCCTCCGCCGAGATGGTGCGGCTCACCAGGAGCGCGCCGTCGTCGAGCTCCGCCCCGGCCTCCTCGGCGCGTACGGCGGCGGGCGCGCCGGGAGGCACGGTGATCCGCCCCTCGACGACGGCCGAGGCCGCGCCGATCCGTACCAGGGCCGGGTCGGCCCGTCCGCCCAGCAGCAGGCCCAGGCTGGTCACGACCATGGTCTTGCCCGCACCGGTCTCACCGGTCACCGCGGTGAAGCCGGGCGACAGCTCGACCACCGCGTCGTCGATGACCCCGAGCGACCGTATCCGCATCTCCTCCAGCACGTCCCAGACCATACGAGGTTTCCCGGGTCGGACGCGACATCGGCCCCGTGCGTCACCCGTGAGGGCGTGGATCAGTGGGGGGCGCCGCGCCATCCGGAGACGGGCAGGGCGAACTTGGCGACCAGCCGGTCCGTGAAGGAGGCGTGGTGGAGACGGGCGAGCCGGACGGGGACGGCGCCGCGCCGGACCTCGACGCGGGCGCCCGCCGGGAGCTCCACGGTCCGCCGTCCGTCGCACCACAGGACACCGTGCGGGGTGTGCGGCTCGACCTCGACGGCCAGGACCGAGTCGGGGGTGGTCACCAGCGGCTTGGCGAAGAGGGCGTGCGCCCCGATCGGGACCATGAGGAGGGCCTCCACCTCCGGCCAGACGACCGGCCCGCCCGCCGAGAAGGCGTAGGCGGTGGAGCCGGTGGGGGTCGCGCAGATCACCCCGTCGCAGCCGAAGCCGGTCACCGGACGCCCGTCGATGGCGAGGACGACCTCCAGCATCCGCTCCGGGGACACCTTCTGGACGGCGGCCTCGTTGAGCGCCCAGTCGCGGTGCAGCACGTCGCCGTTCTGGTGGACGGCGACGTCGAGCGTCATCCGCTCCTCGACCTCGTACGCCTTGGTGACGACCCGGTCGACGACCTTGTCGAGGTCGTCCCGCTCGGCCTCCGCGAGGAAGCCGACACGGCCCAGGTTGACGCCGAGCATGGGGACGCCGGAGGCGCGGGAGAACTCGGCCCCGCGCAGCAGCGTCCCGTCGCCGCCGAGGACGACGAGCAGTTCACAGCCGTCGAGGGCGTCGGAGCAGGCCTCCGGCACCTTCTCGACGGAAGGGGGCAGCGGCAGGTCCGCGGCCTCGGCCTCGAGGACGCGGACGCCTATGCCGCTGCGCAGCAGCCCCAGGACGACCAGTTCGGCGCTGCGCACGGCGGCCGGCCGGCCCGTGTGCGCGAGCAGGAAGACGGTACGCGGTGCTGTCTCGGGTGCTGCTGCCGATGAACTCAACGAGGTCCCTCCGCCACGGCCCGGTCGACGTCGGCCGGATCCAGCGCGGGCGCTCCTGCCCGCAGCCACAGAAAGTACTCGACGTTTCCGGAGGGGCCGGGCAGCGGGCTCGCGGTGACGCCCAGAACACCGAGTCCGAGCTCCCCCGCCTGCCGCGCGACGTTCTTCACGGCGTCGGCGCGGAGTTCGTCGCTCCGCACCACTCCGCCGGATCCGAGCCGCTCCTTACCCACTTCGAACTGCGGTTTCACCATCAGGACGAGGTCGGCGTCCGGGGCCGTGCAGGCGACGAGGGCGGGCAGCACGAGGCCGAGGGGGATGAAGGAGAGGTCGCCGACGACGAGATCGACGGGGATGCCGTCGATGGCGTCGAGTGTCAACTCGCGCACGTTGGTGCGGTCCTTCACGGTGACGCGGGCGTCGCTCTGGAGGGACCAGGCGAGCTGTCCGTAGCCGACGTCGACGGCGACGACGTGCGCGGCGCCGGCCCGCAGCAGGACGTCGGTGAAGCCTCCGGTGGACGCGCCCGCGTCGAGGGCGCGCCGGCCCTCGACCCGCAGGCCCCGGGGTACGAAGGCGGCGAAGGCACCGGCCAGCTTGTGGCCGCCGCGCGACACGTAGTCGGGGTCGGAGTCGTCCTGGGCGACGACGATGGCCGCGGCCGTTTCGACCTGGGTGGCGGGCTTGGTGGCGACGGTCCTGCCGACGGTCACCCGGCCCGCGGCGATCAGCTGGCCGGCGTGCTCGCGCGAGCGCGCGAGTTTGCGCCGGACCAGCTCGGCGTCGAGACGGCGGCGTGCCACTCCTGCCACGTTCGGTTCAGCTCCTGTTGTCGTGCGGTCGGGGGGCGGGGTGCGCGTCGAGCGAGGTCAGCTCGGCGCGCAGTCCACGGTGTACATCCTCGTACACGGCCGGGTGCCGGTCCGCCGGGAGGCGGTCGACCTCGGCCAGCCGCTCCAGATGCGCGTCGACGGCGGCGTACCCGGTGGGCTCCCGGGGTACGCCGAGGGGCTCGCCGTCCGTCTCCGGCCCCGCGCCGCCGTACGGTACGGCCTCGGGGGCGGGTACGGGTGCCGTTTCCGGGTGCGCGGCGGGCTCGGCTGCCGGGGCCTCGGCGCCGGCCGGGTCCCGCTCCGGGTCCCGTCCGAAGCCCCGGCCCGGGGCGGGATCCCGTCCCGCGTCCGCGCTCCTGTCCGCACCTCCGACCGGCACCGCCTCCGGCTTCGCATCGCTCATGCCACGACGCTACCGCGAAGCCCTGGGGTACCGTCGTCGGCGATGGCGACGATCACGGAGTGCCGCACGGCACTGGACAGACTCTCCGACAACCTGGCCGGGGCGGACGGCGGTGTCCGGGGCGCGGCCGGGCTCGACCGCACCCTGAGCTGCCACCTCACCGACCTGGACACGACCTTCACCGGCCGTCTCGCGGACGGCCGGATCCACGTCGAGGGGACGGTCCCCGGGCCGCCGCCCGCGAAGGCGCAGATCCGGCTCGCGATGACCGGCGACGACCTGCTGGCGATGGTCGGCGGCAGCCTGAACTTCGCGAAGGCCTGGGCCTCCGGCCGGGTCCGCCTGGAGGCGGGCGTCCGCGATCTGCTGCGGCTGCGTTCCCTGCTGTAGGCCGGCGCCTTCGGCCCACCGGGCGCTCAGCCCGGCGGACGGGCAGACGGCGCCGTACAGCCTCCCGGGGGCCTCACTTCGCTGGAGAGACCCTCGGCCCACCCCCCGGGCGTTCAGCCCGGCGGACGGCCCGCCCGGGCCGTACGGCGTCCCGGGGCAGGCCTCACTTCCCGAGCGCGGGCTCGGGCCGCGGGGCGGGGGCCTCGGCGGCGGCCGGCTCCGGGGCCGGGGCGGGCCGCCGGGACCGGGCCTGCCGGCCGGCCGGGACGACCAGCGGGGTGCCCGTCTCCGGGTCGTCGATGACCTGGCAGCGCAGCCCGAAGACCTTCTCGACGAGCTCGGCGGTCACGACCTGCGACGGCGGGCCCTCCGCGACGACCTCGCCGCCGCGCACGGCGATGAGGTGGGTGGCGTACCGGGCGGCGTGGTTGAGGTCGTGCAGGACGGCGACGAGTGTCCGCCCCTGCGTCTCGTGCAGCTCTGCGCAGAGGTCGAGGATGTCGATCTGGTGCTGGATGTCGAGGTAGGTGGTCGGCTCGTCGAGCAGGAGGAGCGGCGTCTGCTGGGCGAGGGCCATGGCGATCCAGACGCGCTGGCGCTGGCCTCCGGACAGTTCGTCCACGAAGCGTTCCGCGAGTTCGGCGACCCCGGTGGCCGCCATGGACTCCTGGACGATCCGCTCGTCCTCGGGGGACCACTGGCGGAGCAGGCCCTGGTGCGGGTAGCGGCCGCGGGCGACGAGGTCGGCGACGGTGATGCCGTCGGGGGCGATGGACGACTGGGGCAGCAGGCCGAGGGTCTTGGCGACCTTCTTCGCCGGAAGGCTGTGGATCGACTCCCCGTCGAGCAGCACCCGGCCCTGAGCCGGCTTCAGCATCCGCGAGAGGGCGCGCAACAGGGTGGACTTGCCGCAGGCGTTGGGTCCGACGATGACCGTGAAGGAGTGGTCGGGGATCTCGACGGAGAGGTCGCGGGCGATGACCCGCTGCTCGTAGGCGAGGGTGACCGCCTCCGCGCCGAGCCGCTGCCGTCCGCGCCGTTCCTGCCGCTGACCGTCCATACCCGTACTCCCGTTGTTCTTGTGCGTGGTCATATGCGGCCCGCCTTGCGTTCGGTGACGAGCAGCCAGAGCAGATAGCAGCCGCCGAGGATGCCGGTGACGACACCGACGGGCAGCTGGCGCTCCCCGAAGGCGTTGGTGGCCAGCCAGTCCGCGGCGAGCAGCAGCACCGAGCCCATCAGGGCGGAGGCGCCGAGGTTGGGGCCGGGCGTCCGGGTCAGCCGGCGGGCCAGCTGGGGGGCGCTCAGCGACACGAAGACGATCGGTCCGGCGGCGGAGGTGGCGACGGCGACGAGCAGGACGGCCGAGGCCATGAGGAGGATCCGGGTCCGCTCGACCTTCACCCCGAGGGCGTACGCGGCGTCGTCGCCCATCTCCAGCATGCGCAGGGCCCGGCCGTGCCCGAGGACGAGCGGCAGCAGGACGCAGCAGACGGTGAGGAGCGGCCAGAACTGGGCCCAGTCGCGCCCGTCGAGGGAGCCCGTCATCCACACGGTGGCGCGGGTGGCGTCCACCAGGTTCGCCTTGGTGATCAGGTAGTGGATGACGGACGTCAGCATGGCGGCGGCGCCGATGCCGACGAGCACGAGCCGGTAGCCGTGCACGCCCTTCTTCCACGCCAGCAGGTAGATCGCCGCTCCGGTGACGAGTCCGCCGACGACGGCCCCGCCGGCCGCGGCGGCGGCGCTGCCCTGGAAGAGGACGATGACGGTGAGCGCGCCGACCGTGGCGCCCTGCCCGAAGCCGATGACGTCGGGGCTGCCGAGCGGATTGCGCGAGATCGACTGGAAGACGGCCCCGCCGACGGCGAGGGCGGCGCCGACGAGGACGGCGACCAGGACGCGCGGCAGCCGGATCTGCATGACGGCGAATTCCTGGACCGGGGTGCCCGCGCCGAGGAGGGTGTCGACGACCTCGCCGGGCGTCATGGGGAAGTCGCCGGTGCCGACGAGCACGACGGCGCCGGCGAGGGTCAGTACGAGCAGCCCGAGCACGGACAGCGCGCCCCGGGGGGCGTACCGCACGGAGAGCCCTCCCGCGGTCCGCAGGGTCTTGGTGGTCACAGCTGGGCCATCCTCTTGCGGCGTACGAGTCGGATGAAGACGGGCCCGCCGACGAGGGCGGTCACGATGCCGACCTGGAGCTCGGCGGGGCGGGCGATCATCCGCCCGATCACGTCGGAGCCGAGCAGCAGCACGGGCGCGAGGACCGCCGCGTACGGCAGGATCCAGCGCATGTCCGGCCCGGTCAGGGCCCGCACCATGTACGGCACCATGAGGCCGAGGAAGACGATGGGCCCGCAGGCGGCGGTGGCGGCCCCGCACATCAGGGTGACGGCGGCCATGGCGACGATCCGCGTGCGGTTGATGTGGGCGCCGAGGGCGCGGGCGGTGTCGTCGCCCATCTCCATGGCGTTCAGGGGCCGGGAGATGAGGAGGGCGAGGACGGCGCCGGCGAGGATGAAGGGGGCGACCCGGCCGACCGTGTCCATGGTGGCGGAGGCGAGGGAGCCGACCGTCCAGAACCGCAGCCGGTCGAGGGCCGCGGAGTTGAGCAGCTGGACGGCGTTGACGTACCCGTAGAGCGCGGCGGTGGCGGCGGTTCCGGCGAGGGCGAGCCGGACGGGGGTGGCCGTGCGGCTGCCGCCGAGGACGTACACGACGACGGAGACGACGGCGGCGCCGGCGAAGGCGAACCAGACGTAGTCGCGGACGTCGTCCACGCCGAGGAACGCGATCGCGGACACGACGGCCGCGGCGGCACCGGCGTTGACGCCGAGGAGGCCGGGCTCGGCGAGCGGATTGCGGGTGAGGCCCTGCATCACGGCCCCGGACAGGCCGAGGGCGAGACCGACGAGCAGTCCGAGGAGGGTCCGGGGCACGCGCACGTCGCGCACGATGATGTCGTTGCCGGTGCCGGTGGGGTCGAACAACCCGTGCCACACGTCGCCCAGCGGCATCGGCTTGGCACCGATCATGATGCTCAGGACACAGATCAGCAGCAGGACACCGACGGCGCCGACCAGGCCGACGGCGCGCACGGAATTCCGGCGCGTCGGCTTCTGGGCAGCGCCTGTCGACTCCGCGCTCGCACGGGAGGGACTCTCGACCAACACGGAGTTAGGTTAGCCTATCCAACTCTGCTGGCCGGAGGGGGAACCGGCGGCCCCCCGCGGGCGCACGCTCCGCCTCCTACAGGCCCAGCCGCGCCAGCGCCTTCCCCGCGTCCAGGCCGCACGCCCCGTCACCCGCCGCGCTCCACGCCGCCCCGCACAGCGCCCGTACGCCGTCCATCGCGCCCCTCGCCCCGTCACCGTCCCCGGCCGTCCCCGGGCCGGCCGGCTCCAGCGTCAGCTCCCCGCCGCTCACGGCCGCACGCCACCCGCCGCACACGTACGAACCGCCGTCCTCCGGCACCACCTCGGGCTGACGCTCCAGCAGGCCCCGCAGATCACGCGCCACATACGTGGGCCGGTGCTCCGGCACCGCCGCGAGCAGCGTGGCCGCATCGGTGACGCCGGTCAGGACGAGCAGTGAGTCCACGTCCCCGTTGAACGCGCCCTCGATGTCGGTGTCCAGCCGGTCCCCGACGACCAGCGGCCGCTCCGCCCCCGTCCGCAGCACCGTCTCCCGGTGCATGGGCGGCTGCGGCTTCCCCGCCACCTTCGGCTCCACCGCGCCCCCGGTCGCGATCCGTACGACCTCCACCGCCGCCCCGTTCCCGGGCCCGATGCCCCGCGCCCCGGGAATCGTCAGGTCGGTGTTGGAGGCGTACCAGGGCACTCCGCGCGCCACCGCGTACGCGGCCTCCGCGAACCGCCCCCACGGCAGCTCGGGCCCGCCGTACCCCTGGACGACGGCGACCGGCTCGTCGTCCGCCGACTCCACGGGCTCCAGGCCCCGTTCACGCAGGGCGACCCGCAGCCCCTCCCCGCCGATGACCAGCACCCGCCCACCGGCCGGCACGTCCTCCGCGATCATCCGGGCCACGGCCTGCGCCGAGGTGACCACGTCCGCGCCCTGGGCCGGCACCCCGAGCTCGGTCAGGTGCGCGGCCACGGCGTCCGGGGTCCGCAGCGCGTTGTTGGTGACGTAGGCCAGGTGCATGCCGCCCTCGCGGGCCGTACCGAGCGCCTCTACGGCGTACGGGACGGCTTCGCCACCCGCGTACACCACCCCGTCCAGGTCGAGCAGGGCCGTGTCGTAGGCCGCGCTCAGCGCGACCGCGCTGCCCCCGGGCCTCGTCCTCCCGTGCCGCTTCTCCTGTCCGCTTCGCGCCATGACGCCGTACTCCTCACATCGCCCGGTGTATTTTCCCCGCTCCCCCGATCATCGCTCATGCCGCGCCGCACATACGATGACGAGATGAACACCTCAGGTCACGCGGCCGCCGATGCCCGCGCTGCCGCCGCAGGGTTGCGCCTGCGTCCGTTCCGCGGACTCCGTTACGTCCCCGAGCGGGTCGGCAGTCTGGCCGCCGTGACGTCGCCGCCCTACGACGTCGTCGTACGACCTGACGGGCTGCTCCACCTGGAGTCCGCCGACCCGCACAACATCGTCCGGCTGATCCTGCCCCAGGCGATCACGGCCGGCACCCGGCACCGCAAGGCGGCCGTCACCCTCGACCGCTGGATCGCGGAGGGCGTCCTCGCCCCCGACCCGGAGCCGTCGCTCTACGTCTACGAGCAGTACGGCGACGGCATCCTGCAGCGGGGAATCATCGGGGCGCTGGAGCTCACCACCCCGGACGAAGGCGTCGTTCTGCCGCACGAGGACGTGATGCCGCACGTGGTGGAGGACCGCGCGGCCCTGATGCGGACGACGGCGGCCAACCTGGAGCCGCTGCTCCTGACCTACCCGGGCGACGGCGACGGCTCCGCCACGGTCGTGGAGCGCACCGTGGAACGCGAGCCGCTGCTGTCGACCACCACCGAGGACGGGTTCCAGCACCGCCTGTGGTCGGTCACGGACCCGGCCGAGCTGGCGGCGGTGGCGGCCGATCTCGCCCGCCACCAGGCTCTCATCGCGGACGGCCACCACCGCTGGGCGACCTATCTGCGGCTGCGCGACGAGCACCCGGCGCCGGGCCCGTGGAACTACGGCCTGGTCCTCCTCATCGACACCGTGCGCTATCCGCTGCGGGTCCGCGCGATCCACCGGCTCCTCAACCGGCTGCCGGTGCCGGACGCGCTCGCGGCGCTGGGCGACGCCTTCCGCGTCCGCCGCCTCGACGGGCCCCTCCCGGCGGCCCTCGACGCCCTCGCCTCCGCGGCGGCCGGGGGCAACGCCTTCCTCCTCGCCGGTGACGGCGGTTTCCACCTCCTGGACCGCCCGGACCGGGACCTTCTGGCCCGTACGATCCGCACCGACCGCCCGGAGGCCTGGCGCACCCTGGACGCGACGGTCCTGCACTCCACGCTCCTGGACCACGTCTGGCACATCCCGGACACCCCCGAGGAGATCGCCTACATCCACGACACCGATGCGGCCGTCGAGCAGGCCGAGCGCCACGGCGGTACGGCGGTCCTGATGCACCCGGTGCGTGAGGAAGTCGTCAGGGACCTGGCCCGGCAGGGCGTCACGATGCCCCGCAAGTCGACCTCCTTCGGTCCGAAGCCGGCCACGGGCCTGGTCCTGCGCAGCCTCGCGCTCGACTGAGGGACGCCCGGGAACGACAGAAGGGCGGCACCCCGGTGGGGGTGCCGCCCTTCTTCAGCGTCAGTCGCGGTCGTCGTCCTCGCCGGTGTCCCCGGCATCGGCGGCTTCGTCGGCGGGGTGCTCGCCCTGCTCCTCCGCCGTCTCGTCGAACGCGTCGACGAACTCGACGCCGTCCAGCTCCGCGAGCCGGTCGGAGGCGTCGGTGGCGCCGTCCTTGTCGGCTTCCAGGGCCTTGGCGAACCACTCGCGCGCCTCGCGCTCCCGCCCTGCGGCGAGCAGCGCGTCGGCGTAGGCGTACCGCAGGCGCGCGGTCCACGGGTGTACGGCGCTGGAGGCGAGTTCGGGGCTCTGCAGCGTCACGATGGCCGCGTCCAGCTGCCCCATGTCGCGGCGGGCGCCGGCGGCGACGAGCCGCATCTCGACCTGCCCGGCCTTGTCGAGCTTCTGCACCTCGGGCTCACCGGCCATGGCCAGCGCCCGCTCGGGCCGGCCCATGCCGCGCTCGCAGTCCGCCATGACGGGCCACAGGTCGACTCCGCCACTCATCCGCCGCGCGGCCCGGAACTCGGCCAGCGCCTCGGAGTACTTCTGCGTGGCGTACGCGGCGAAGCCGGCGGCCTCGCGGACGGCGGCGACACGGGAGGCGAGCCGCAGGGCGATCCGGGAGTACTCGTACGCCTTCTCGGGGTCCTCGTCGATCAGCTGGGCGACCATGACCAGGTTGCGCGACACGTCCTCGGCAAGCCCCTTGGGCAGGCTCATGAGCTCCTGGCGCACGTCCGGGTCGATCTCCTCACCGGTGACCTCCGGAGGAATCGGCAGCCGCTTGATCGGCGCCCGGTCCCCACGGTCCCGGTCGTCCCGGCGCCCGAACCCGCCCCGGTCGTCCCGACCGCGGTAGCCCCCGCGGTTGTCGTCCCGCCGGT
>NZ_JAPSIW010000848.1 GCF_031178505.1 Streptomyces sp.
GGTCGGGCTCCAGGCCGGTGGTGTCGCAGGACATCGCGAGACCGATGGTGCCGGTGGGGGCGATGACCGAGGCCTGCGCGTTGCGGAAGCCGTTCTTCGCGCCGAGCCGGATCACGTCCTGCCATGCCTCCGTCGCGGCGGCCCAGACCGGCGAGTCGAGGTCGTCGACGTGGACGGCCTTGGCGTTGGCGTCGGAGTGCTGCTTCATGACCCGCTGGTGCGGCTCGGCGTTGCGGGCGTAACCGTCGTACGGGCCGACGACCGCGGCCAGTTCGGCGGAGCGGCGGTAGGAGGTACCGGTCATCAGCGAGGTGATGGCGCCGGCCAGGGCGCGTCCGCCGTCGCTGTCGTACGCGTGGCCGGTCGCCATCAGGAGGGCGCCGAGGTTGGCGTAGCCGATGCCCAGCTGGCGGAAGGCGCGGGTGTTCTCGCCGATCTTCTGGGTGGGGAAGTCCGCGAAGCAGATCGAGATGTCCATCGCGGTGATGACCAGCTCGACGACCTTGGCGAAGCGCTCGGACTCGAAGGACTGGTTGCCCAGGCCGTCGTCCTTGAGGAACTTCATCAGGTTCAGCGAGGCGAGGTTGCACGAGGTGTTGTCCAGGTGCATGTACTCGCTGCACGGGTTCGAGCCGTTGATCCGGCCGGACTCCGGGCAGGTGTGCCAGGCGTTGATGGTGTCGTCGTACTGGATGCCCGGGTCGGCGCAGGCCCAGGCGGCCTCGGCCATCTTGCGGAAGAGGGACTTGGCCTCGACCTCTTCGATGACCTCGCCGGTCATCCGGGCGCGCAGCCCGAACGTGCCGCCGGCCTCGACCGCCTTCATGAACTCGTCGTTCACGCGGACCGAGTTGTTGGCGTTCTGGTACTGGACGGACGTGATGTCGTCGCCGCCCAGGTCCATGTCGAAGCCCGCGTCGCGCAGGGCGCGGATCTTCTCCTCCTCCTTCACCTTGGTCTCGATGAAGTTCTCGATGTCCGGGTGGTCGACGTCGAGGATGACCATCTTGGCCGCGCGGCGGGTGGCGCCGCCCGACTTGATCGTCCCGGCGGACGCGTCGGCGCCCCGCATGAACGAGACCGGGCCGGAGGCGTTGCCGCCGGAGGAGAGCAGCTCCTTGGAGGAGCGGATGCGGGAGAGGTTCAGGCCGGCGCCGGAGCCGCCCTTGAAGATCATGCCCTCTTCCTTGTACCAGTCGAGGATCGACTCCATGGAGTCGTCGACGGCCAGGATGAAGCAGGCGGAGACCTGCTGCGGCTGGGGCGTGCCGACGTTGAACCAGACCGGGGAGTTGAAGCTGAAGATCTGGTGCAGGAGGGCGTACGCCAGCTCGTGCTCGAAGATCTCGGCGTCCGCGGGAGAGGCGAAGTAGCCGTGGTCCTCGCCGGCCTTCCGGTACGTCTTCACGATCCGGTCGATCAGCTGCTTGAGGCCGGTCTCGCGCTGCGGCGTGCCGACGGCGCCGCGGAAGTACTTGCTGGTGACGATGTTGACCGCGTTCACCGACCAGAAGTCGGGGAACTCGACGCCACGCTGCTCGAAGTTGATCGAGCCGTCGCGCCAGTTGGTCATGACGACGTCCCGGCGCTCCCACGCCACCTCGTCGTACGGATGCACGCCGGGGTTGGTGTGGATGCGCTCGATGCGCAGACCCTTGCTCGCCTTGGCGCCCTTGGTGCGGGAACCTCGTGCCGGGCCGCTCGCCGTCTCTGTCATGCCGCCTCCCATATGTGGGCGAAAACGCCCTGAAGTGCCCAGATCTTCCCAGGCACAATGTGTGTCCGATACTCCGGCCGCCGCGCACGGCGGCCGGAAGCACATCTCATGTCGCCCTGGCGCCGGCCTGCGGATATACGTCTGCGGGCACGGGCGTCCGGGGCCGGTACCGCTCAGTCGGCGGCGATGGCGGGCGCGGGGACCTCAGGGGTCTCGCCGCTCCCGCGGTCCTTCTCGGAGGGCCGCTGCCCGCGCAGCTCCACGATGGCGGCCTCGAAGTCCTCCAGGGAATCGAACGCCCGGTAGACGGACGCGAAGCGCAGGTACGCGACGAGGTCGAGTTCCTGCAGGGGGCCGAGGATGGCCAGTCCCACGTCGTGGGTGGTCAGCTCGGCGCTGCCGGTGGCGCGCACCGCCTCCTCGACCCGCTGGCCGAGCTTGGCGAGGGCGTCCTCGGTGACGGGCCGCCCCTGGCATGCCTTGCGGACGCCGGAGATGACCTTGGTACGGCTGAAGGGCTCGGTCACTCCGCTGCGCTTGACCACCATCAGCGAGCACGTCTCCACCGTGGTGAAGCGGCGGGAGCAGTCGGGGCACTGCCGGCGGCGACGGATCGAGGTCCCGTCGTCGGTGGTGCGACTGTCGACGACTCTGCTGTCGGGGTGCCTGCAGAAGGGGCAGTGCATGGCTCCCAACCCTCCTTCACACGCACGACTGAATAGCCTCTTCAGGGCCCTCCTCGGGCCCTTGGAAGCAGTCCCCAGCATAGGTGATGCTCACGGCGTGATTGCACCGAGACCACAACTTCTGGGCGACTGGAGCAATCCAACCACTAGATCTAGGGTCGAGTCGCGTTTTGGGCCCTATCGCGTGTCGCGCGCCGGACCTCAGCGGGAGGTCGTCGGAGGGGGCGTCCGCAGGAGCCCCGGGCCAGGGAAGAGGGTACGGGAAAAGCGGGGGCGCCGAGTCGCCGGGGCACCGGTCCGCGGGCCGGACGGAGGGGGAGGTGCGGACCGGATGGAAGACTGGGGGCGGGGAACCGGGCGCCGCACCGCGGGGAGGCCGCGAACGGGCCCCTGGGAGGCCGTGCGACCGCCCTGGGGAACCACCGGGGGGC
>NZ_JAPSIW010000849.1 GCF_031178505.1 Streptomyces sp.
CGGTGTCGACCACGCAGATGGTGCCCAGCGCGACGCCGGTACGGTCGATCAGCGGAGCGCCCATGTAGGAGCGGATGCCGATCTCGTCCACGACCGGGTTTCCCGCGAAACGCGGGTAGTCGCAGACGTCCTCCAGGACGAGGGCCTTGCGCCGGACGACGACGTGCGGGCAGTACCCGTGGTCGCGGGCCATGAAGCGGCCGACCCCGCCACCGCCCGCGGCGGCCGCACCGAGGTCACTGCCCGAGTGGGTGCCCGCCGGGGTGTGCAGTCCGGCGAAGAACTGCCGGTTCTCGTCGATGAAGTTGACCATCGAGTACGGGGCGCCGGTCACCTCCGCGAGCCGGTGGGCGAACTTGTCGAAGGCCGGCTCGGGCCGCTCCCCCAGGCCCAGTTCGCGCAGCCGCTGCACACGGGCCGGCGCGTCCTTGTCGATGGGGGTCAGCAGGAGGTGACCGGTCGGATCGTAGGTCATGACGTGGCTCCGAAGCTCGGCGCGGGGGCCGGGATGGTGGTGAGCAGATGCTGGACGAGGGTGAGCAGGGTACGGATGCCCGAGCTGGAGATCCGGGCGTCGCACAGGACGACCGGCACCTCCGGCTTGAGGTCCAGCGCGGCCCGCACCTCATCCGGGTCGTAGCGGTAGGCGCCGTCGAACTCGTTGACCGCCACGACGAATTCGATGCCCCGCCGCTCGAAGAAGTCGACGGCGGAGAAGCAGTCCTGGAGCCTGCGGGTGTCGGCCAGGACGACGGCCCCGAGCGCCCCTTCGGAGAGCTCGTCCCACATGAACCAGAAGCGCTCCTGGCCCGGGGTGCCGAAGAGGTACAGCACGTTGCGCTCGTCGAGGGTGATGCGGCCGAAGTCCATGGCGACGGTGGTCGTGGTCTTGCCCTCCACGCCCTCCAGACTGTCGGTGGCCGCGCTGACCGAGGTCAGCAGCTCCTCGGTGCTCAGCGGTTCGATCTCGCTGACGGCGCCCACGAAGGTGGTCTTGCCCACGCCGAACCCGCCCGCGATGAGGATCTTCAGCGCGGTCGGGAAGGGATCGGGCGCGGAACTGTCGTGGCGCTCAGAGCCGTTGTCGTAGGCCATCGAGCACTGCCTCCAGCAAGGAACGGTCGGTGGGATTGGCGTGGAACCGGGGCGCCCTGGCGGTGAGCGCCCCGCAGTCCACGAGGTCGGAGATGAGGACCTTGGTGACGACGGCCGGCAGCCGTAAGTGCGCCGCGATCTCGGCCACCGAGGTGGGCCCGTCGCACAGCCCGAGGGCCAGGCTGTGTTCGGGACCCAGGTGCGGCTGCGGGGACGTACCGGTCGCCATCACCATCGAGAGCAGGTCCAGCGCGGTGCTGGGCTTGGTCCGGCCGCCGCTCACCGTGTAGGGGCGGATCAGCCGGCCGGCCGCGTCGTCGAGCCAGGGCCCGTCCTGATGGGGGGTCGCGTTCACTGCCCTGTGCCACCTGCCGCTCCGGCCGCCTGCCGGGCCGGGGTGACGAGATACGGCCGGACGCTCTTGACGAGCATCGCCATCTCGTAGCCGAGGACCGCGGCGTCCGCCTCGCGTCCGGCGAGCACGGCCAGACACGTGCCGGAGCCCGCGGTGGAGACGAAGAGGAGGGTGGAGTCGAGCTCCACGACGACCTGGCGCACCTCGCCGCCGTCGCCGAAGCGGGCGCCCGCGCTGCGTCCGAGCGAGTAGAGCCCGGAGGCGAGGGCGGCCATGTGGTCGGCGGCGTCGGGGTCGAGGCCGTGGACGGACTTGACGAGACCGTCGGAGGAGAGCAGAACCGCGTTGCGGGTGTACGGGACCCGCTGGACCAAGCCGCTCAGCAGCCAGTCGAGATCCGAGGAATGGCCGGTCGGCACATTGCTCGCCATGGTGCATCTACTCCTTGTGCGCGTCACCGGGACGCAGCGGTTCATGGGGGGCGGGCTGGGATTCGGCGAGGCCGATTCCGCGCTGGAACGCGGCCATCAGGCCGGGGTCGTGCAGGGCGTGTTCCTCCGGCTTGCGGGCGGCCGGCTCGTCGCGCAGCTGCGGGACGAGGTGCTCCTGGGCGCGCCGCTTGGGGAGGAGGGGCCGGCCGGGGGCCTCGGCACGGGGGGCCGGGGGGACCGGGCGTGCCGTGGGCTCCGGGCCGGTCGACGGGGCCGGTATCGGGGCCGTGGGGCCGGACGTGGGGGCCGGTCCGTGGTCCTGGAAGCCGTTCACCGGCGGGGTCGTACGCGAGTACGAGTTCGGGGGCGGGGGCGTGGCGTGCGCGCGGGCCTCCTCGGGGCGGGCCGCGGACCCCTCGTGCCGGGCCGTGGCCGGTTCCGGGGCGGGTGCGGAGGGACGGACGGGCGCCGGGGGCCGGGGTGCGGGGGCCGGGGCGGCCGGTGCCACGTCGGCCGGGGCCGGCGTGGCCGGTGCCTGGAGTGCGGCGGTGGGCTGCCCCTGGTTCTGGAGCTGTACCTGCTGGGGCGGTACGGCCGGGGACCCGGCGGCGGCCGCGGCCTGCCGCTCGTGCTGGGCGAGGCCCTCGGGGTCGGCGCCGAGCAGGCCCTGCGGCAGGACGAGGACGGCCTGGACGCCGCCGTAGATGTTCGACTGGAGCCGGACGGCGATGCCGTGCCGGCGGGCCAGCGCCGAGACCACGAAGAGACCGATGCGCCCGTCCTGGAGCAGGTGCGCGACGTTGACCTGGTCGGGGTCGGAGAGCAGGGCGTTCATCTTGTTCTGCTCGGTGACCGGCATGCCCAGGCCCCGGTCCTCGACCTCGATCGCCAGTCCGGCCGTGACGTACTGGGCGCGGAGGAGCACCGTGGTGTGCGGCGC
>NZ_JAPSIW010000850.1 GCF_031178505.1 Streptomyces sp.
TGTACGAGCACGGTCTGACCGTCCCTGAGGCGCCGCCCACGCGGGTCGACCGGGAGGTGGAGGACGGTGACGTACTCGGCTTCGGCGACGGGGCCGTGGCGGTCCACCTTCCCGGTCACACACCCGGATCCATGGCGGTGCACCTGCCCCGGCAGGGCGTCCTGTTCGCCGGGGACACGGTGGCGTCGGTGCGGGGCGTGACGTTCGGCGTCTTCCACGTGGACCGGGCGCTCGCCCTGGACTCGATGCGCCGCCTCGCGGCGCTCCGGCCCTCGGTGCTGTGCTGCGGCCACGGCGCGCCCGTGACCTCGGACGCGGCGGACCAGCTGGCGGCTGCCGCAGCCTCGGCCGCCTGAGCACCGGGCCGCGTCGGCGGGGCGGGCGCACCCTGCGGTGGCCCCGGTGAGCGCGTCGGCCCCCGTGGGCCGGACCGCCCGTCAGCCCACCGGAACGCCGGCCTCCAGGTTGAGCACCGTGCCCTGTTCGCGGGCGCGCAGGGCCCAGCGGAGGCGGTCGTAGCGGACCGGGGGCAGGAGGTCGGCGGCCTCGGACTCGGTGACGAAGCGCCAGGCGCGCAGTTCGGCCCCCGGGAGGCGGAGGCGGGCCGTGTCAGCCGCGTCGAGACGGCCTCCGTCGTACAGCAGGCGCATCCCGCCGAAGCCGGGTGGCTTGGGCCGTTCCCAGTCGACCAGCAACAGCCGGGGGACGGCGTCGAGGTGGAGTCCTATCTCCTCGGCGACCTCCCGCATCCCGGCGCGGGCGGGCGGTTCACCGGACTCGACGACACCGCCGGGGAACTCCCAGCCGGGCTTGTAGGTGGGGTCCACGAGCAGGACGCGGTCCTGTGCGTCGAAGAGCAGGACACCGGCGGCGAGGGTCTCCCGCGTCGGCTCGGGTGTCTGGACGATGCCGCAGGGCGTGGCCCGGCCGGCCAGGACCGCGTCGGCGACGGCCCGGGCGGCCTCGGCCGGGGTGAGCGACGAGTTGTCGACGGTGTACGCGTCGGCGGTGAGCCAGCCGAGGGCCTCCTGGTAGGGGGCCATGTGGCCGTGGCACCAGCGGCGTACCCGTGCGTCGGCCTCGGGGTCACCGTGCTCGGAGCGGCCGTCGATCCGCTTCCGCAGGATCGTTTCCTCCGGGGCGAGCAGGACGTGCCGTACGTCGATGCGGCGGGCGGCGAGCCCGCCGAAGATCTCGTCCCGGTACTCCTGCCGCAGCAGGGTCATCGGGACGACCAGTACGCCGCCGACCTCGGCGAGCAGGGCGGCGGCGGTGTCGACCACCAGGCGGCGCCAGATGGGCAGATCCTGGAAGTCGTCGACCTCGGCGAGCCGCCGGGGAGGAAGCAGGGTGCTCAGGGCCCCGCCGAAATACTCCGGGTCGAAGACGGTGCTGTGCGGGATCAGTCCGACCAGCTCACGCGCGGTCGTGGACTTCCCCGCGCCGAACGTCCCGTTGATCCAGACGATCACGTGTCCCCCTTTGTCGACAGGCCCCCAGTGGATTGCCCGCACCACCCTGCCACGGAAACCACCGGCCGGGCCCCGGGCGGCGCCTCCGTGGGGGCCCCACCGGCGCAGGCGCCCCCCGCACCGGCGCGTGCGCGGCCCCCGGGCGCCCCCGCGCACGCCGGTGTGCCGTTCCAGGAGCAGCCCGTGCCCACCGCCGGCCCTCTTCTTCTGCGGCGAAGGGAAGCGGCAGCGCTCGGAGCGCGGGGCCTCCGGCGCCCGGCATGTTCTCGATGAGGCCGGCCACGAAAGAGTCGCCGGTGGAGGTGCCCCGGTGCCCGCGGGCCACCAGCTCGCGGCTGAGCGCGAGACCGGGCAGGACATGGCTGACGACGGGGACGCCGACCATCGCGACATGGTCGATCACTCGCTTCGGGCGCGGGACGGGGCGGGCGGTGTGGCGAGGACGCGTCGTCAGCGCCGGTCGATCCGCGCGGCGGCCTCCTCCAGGTCGGCGACGCTCCCCGACATGATCGTCCGTACATGCCTGGTGATGTGCTGCAGGGGCCAGTCCCACCACGCCACGGCGAGGAGCCGGTCGACGTCTCCGGCGTCGTAGCGCGTGCGGATGAGCCGGGCGGGGTTGCCGCCGACGATGCCGTAGTCCGGGACGTCGCCGGTGACCATGGCGCCGGCGGCGATGATCGCGCCGTGGCCGATGCGTACGCCGGGCATGACCGTGGCGCCGTGGCCGAACCACACGTCGTTGCCGACGACCGTGTCGCCCCGGCCGGGCAGGTCGGTGATCAGGTCGAAGTGCTCCGCCCAGGAGCCCCCCATGGTGGGGAACGGGAAGGTGGAAGGCCCGTCCATGCGGTGGTTGGCGCCGTTCATGATGAACCGGGTGCCCGTCCCCAGCGCGCAGTACTTGCCGATGACAAGCCGTTCGGGGCCGTAGTGGTACAGGACGTTGCGCGTCTCGAACGCGGTCGGCTCGTCCGGATCGTCGTAATAGGTGAAGTCACCGACCTCGATCAGCGGTGACTTCACCAGCGGCTTCAGCAGAACCACGCGCGGGTGCTCGGGCATCGGGTGGAGCACGGTCGGGTCGGCGGGAACGGGGGGCATCGCGGAGGCGGTTCCTCTCGGACGAGATAAAGCGACAAGTGTCGCGTTAGGATGCTGGCACAGCTCTGCCGCCCCGATCAACCGGATACGGATCGCCGATGACGGACCCACTGGACACGACCTCGGACCGCCGCCCGGGCGGTCGCACCGCCCGCGTCCGCGCCCAGGTTCTCGACGCGGTGCGCGCCGAACTCGCCGAAGGCGGTCACGAAGGACTCACGATCGAGGGTGTCGCGACGCG
>NZ_JAPSIW010000161.1 GCF_031178505.1 Streptomyces sp.
CGACCTTGTTTCCGCTGATGCCGTGGTTGAGGACGGCGCGGGGGCGGCCGGCGGCGGCGAGGCGCTCGGCGAGCACGTCGGGGTAGCGGCGGTCGGTGTCCCGGGTGGAGCCGGAGCCGTCGGTGATGGAGTCGCCGAAGGTGACGACGGCGCCCTCGGTGCGGCTGCCCGGCGAGGTGCCCCGGACCTCGACACCGGTGAGGAAGTACCAGGAGGCATCGGTCTCGGCGAACGCCGATCCGTCGGTGTCGGCCAGGTGGTCGCCCTCGGCCCGGTGGCTGGTGGCGGCGGCCACGCGGTGCACGGTGGCCGGTCCGGTCGCTCCGGTGAGGCGGAGGGTGACGGTCACCCGGTCGAAGGGCCGGACCCGCAGGGCGGCGGCGTCACTGAGGAGCGTGCCGCCCGCCGGGATCGTGACGGTGCCGTCGCCGCCGAAGGTCAGCCGTCGGACGGAACCGGGCAGGACCGATCCTTCGCCGGCGGCGGCGGTACGGGCCACGGTGGCACCTCCGACGCGGAGCGGCCGGGTGCCGTAACGGTTGCTGAGCTCGATCCGCAGCCGGTCCCCTCCGGTGGTGACCCGGACGGACTGGCGGAGGGTGTGGTCGGTGAAGCCCTCGGCGGACCAGTTCTCGGTGCTGGTCCCCGGGGGCTGGGGCGAGGCCGCCCAGGCGCCCCGCCAAGGGGCGGGGGCCGCGCTGGGGGCCGGGGACGCCGTGGCCCCGGAGGCCGTCGTGCCCATGTGCCGCTCCGTGCCGCAGGCCGTGAGGGCGGCGGCGGTGGCCAGGGCGAGGAAGGTGGCGGTCGCCCGCCGGTACATCTGGTGCGTGGTCATCCGTCCCGCTGTTCCGCCCCTGTCGGAGGGGCATCCGCGCCGAACATCACGCCGGTCAACGACCGGAGGACCTCGCCCGGTTCCCGGCCGGCGACCGGTTCGTCCAGATTGTGGGTGAGGAGCAGCGTAGCGAAGCCGTGGGCGGGCGACCACGCGGCGATACCGGCCGTACGGGTGTCACCCCCCTTCCGGCAGGGTGCCCCTGTCAGCTCCGCGACGCCCCGCGCACCCCGGCCGAGGGGGTGGACCACCCCCGCCTAGGATCGCCGGATGCGCACCTCTCGGAAGACACGCAGGCATCCGGGCGTACTCCGGCGGACACCCGCGGCGGTCGGGCTGGTGGCCGCCGCGCTTCTGGTGGCGGGGTGTCAGGGGCCCGAGGGCGGGGGTTCTGCCACGCGACCCGGTGCGCCGGGTGGGCGGGCCGTCAGTCCGCTGGTGAACCCGGACGGTACGCGGCCGGGACTCGCGCCGCTGACGGCGGAGGGCGACCGGGCGGCGGCGCGCGGGGTCATCTCCGGACTGCCGACCAAGGGCCGGGGGCCGAAGACCGGGTACGAGCGCGAGAAGTTCGGCCGGGCATGGGCGGACACGGCCGACGGGGTGCCGTTCGCCCGGAACGGCTGCGACACCCGCAACGACCTCCTGCGCCGTGACGGCCGCGACCTGCGCCTCCGTGACGGCTCGGACTGCGTGGTCGTCGCCATGACCCTGGACGACCCGTACACCGGACGCACCCTCACCTGGCGCAAGCAGAAGGCCGCCGAGGTGCAGATAGACCATGTCGTCCCGCTGTCGTACAGCTGGCAGATGGGCGCGTCGCGCTGGCCGGAGAGCAAGCGCCGGCGGTTCGCGAACGACACGCTCAACCTGCTTCCGGTCGAGGGCCGGGCCAACGCGGCCAAGGGGGACTCCGGCCCGGCGTCCTGGCTTCCGCCCGACAAGCGCGTCCGGTGCGCCTACGCGGTCCGGTTCGCGCAGGTGGCCCTCGCGTACGAACTGCCGGTCACCGAGGCCGACAAGCGGGCGATGGCCCGTCAGTGCGGCGGCTGACGGGCCGGCGTCACGCGGCCCCGGGTGAGGGCGAGCGGGAGCAGGGCGAGGAGGGAGACGAGGGCGCAGACGCCCCACCAGCCGGTCAGGTCGTAGGCGCGGACGCCGAGCCAGGAGCCCAGGGTGCCGCCCAGGTAGGCGCAGGTCATGTAGGCGGTGTTGAGGCGGCTGCGGGCATCGTCGCGCAGGGCGTAGACGCGTGCCTGGTTGGCGACGCCGCCCGCCTGGAGGGCGATGTCGAGCAGCAGGGTGCCGGCGAACAGGGCGAGCAGACCTGGTGCGCCCCCCAGCGCTCCGGCGGCCAGGACCGCGGCCGCGACGAGGACGCCCAGCGCGCAGACGCGGTTCACCGGGTCCGGGCCGTGGCGGTCCACCAGGCGGCCGGCGAGCGGGGTGCACAGCATGGTGACGCCGCCGACGAGGGCGAGCAGCCCCACGGCCGGGGCGCCCAGGCCGTAGCCGGGACCGGTGAGCAGGAGCGCCACGCACGTCCAGACCGCCGAGAAGCCGCCGAAGACCGCCGCCTGCTGGAGCGCGGAGCGCCGCAGGTCCGGTTCGGCGCGCAGCAGCCGCGGCGCCTCCGCCAGGAGTGACGGGTAGGACCGGTCCGCGGCGCCCGGGGGCGCCGGGGCGGTGGTGCGCAGCGCGCGGGCGAGGACGAGGGCCAGGGCCAGGACGAGGGCGGCGGCCACCAGGTAGGGGGCCCGCCAGCCGGCGGCCTCGCCGAGGGTGCCGCCGAAGGCGCGGGCCAGCAGCATGCCGCCGATGGAACCGCTCAGCAGCGTGCCGAGCACCGCGCCCCGGCGGTCGGCGGGGACGAGGCCGGCCGCCATGGGGCCGACCACCTGCGCCGCGACGGTGGTGAGCCCGACGAGGGCGCTCGCGGCGAGGAGGAGCGGCAGCGTGGGGGCGCAGCCCGCGGCGAGCAGGCCCGCGCCGGTCAGGACGAGGAGGACGACGAGGAAGGGGCGGTACGCGAGCCGGTCGCCGAGCGGCACCAGCAGGAACATGCCGGCCGTGTAACCCGCCTGGGTGGCGGTCACGGTGGCCGTGGCGGCGTCGGGGGAGACGCCGAGGTCGGTGGCGACGAGGGGCGTGAGTGCCTGCGGGAAGTAGAGGTTGCCCACGGCGAACGCGCAGGTCAGGGCCAGGAGCAGGGTCAGTCGGCGGCTCAGTGAGGCGCCGTCCGCCGGTGCGTCGCCCGCCCTGCCCGCCGGCGTCGTACGCCCCCCGCGCGTTCGTGGTGTCATGGGCGAAGTCCACGGCATCGGCGCCCCGGCGCCAATCGATGTGGCGTACGGCTCAATGATCAGCTTCGTGGTCGGGTACGCGACGGGGCTCGTCACCCGGGCACGGGACGGGCGCCCTGTGCTGTACCGGCGCAGCCGCCTCGGGGACCCTCTCGTGGCGGGCGGCGCGGGGTGAGGCCGGGGGCGGGGGCCGGGGCCCGGAAAAACGTTTGAGCGGGGACGTACATGATCACTAGCCTGCCCGCATGGACCTCCGCATCACGACCCTCGCCGAACGCCCTGAACTCGAAGGGGCGATGTGGTCCATGAAGGACCTCTGGCCCGAGTTCATGCTCTACGACCCGGTCGGCTGGGCGAACATGGGGCGCATCGCGCGCGAGCTGCCGCAGTACGTGCTCGTCGCGACCGACGCGGAGGGCGAGGTCGTCGCCCGGGGCTTCAGCGTCCCCTTCCGGCTCGACGCCGACGGCCGCCGCGAGCTGCCGGACCGGGGCTGGGACGAGGTCCTGATGTGGGCGTTCTCCGACCTGCGGCACGGGAGGGAGGCCGACACCGTGAGCGCGATCGAGATCACCGTCGACACCTCGGTGCTCGGCCGGGGCATCTCGCACCGGATGCTGGCCGCCCTGCGCGAGAACGCCGCCGGGCTCGGTTTCAAGGAACTCGTCGCCCCGGTCCGCCCGAACGGCAAGCACCGGGAGGCCGGGGCCTCCATCCACGAGTACGCCTTCCGGACCCGCGCCTCCGACGGTCTGCCGCACGACCCGTGGCTGCGCGTCCACGTCCGCGCGGGCGGCACGATCGAGGCGGTCGCCCCGGCCTCGATGACGGTCTCCGGCTCGCTCGGCCAGTGGCGCGCCTGGACGGGCCTGCCGTTCGACGCGGACGGACCCGTCGAGGTGCCGGGCGCCCTGGTCCCGGTCCACTGCGAGGTCTCACGCGGTTACGCGGTCTACGTCGAGCCCAACGTGTGGGTACGCCACCGGCTCTGACGCCCCGGCGGCCGCCCCCCGGCCGGCCGTCACCCGGCGGGGGCGACCACGTCCTTCGCGGCGGGCACCCGCGCGGTGACGGGCTTGCCGTAACCGGAGAAGGTGACGGTCATGGGTTCCTCGCCGCCGGTGGTGGCGATCCGCAGCAGGTGCGGGGTGCCCTCGGTGGCGACGTGGAGGGTGTACGTCTCGGCGCCGTCCTTCTCCGTGAGGGCCAGCGCCTTCCGCCCGCCGACCGTCGTCTCCGCGCCCTTCACGGCGCCGCTGCCGCCCTCGAAGGCGGACAGCAGCCGCTTCAGGTCGCAGAGCTCCACCATGTCCCGGGCGTCCGGGTCGCTCACGGCCATCTTCGTCCAGCGGCCCTTGAGCTCCTTCAGCACGGCCGCCTGGACCTCGGGGGACTCGCCCTTCGACTCCTCCCGCAGGAAGGCCTCGTCGAAGCGGACGTACGCCGTGGTGGCGTCCGGCTTGATCAGCTCGGCGGTCCCGGCCGTCCCCACCGTCATCGTGCCGGAGCACTTCCCGCCGGTGTCGGCGGAGACATAGGCCTTGATCGGGCCGTCGGCGGTCGTCAGGGAGACGTCCATGGTCAGCGACCTGGCGTTCCGGGTGGCGGCCAGGGCCTTGTCGGCGATCCGGTCGCCGGTCAGGTCCGCGAAGGGGCCGCCGGGGGTGGTGGCCGGGGAAGTCGTGCCGGGGCCGGTCCCCGTGGTGCCGGTCCCGGCACCGGTCCCGGTGGTGGAGGACGGCCCGCAGGCGGCGGCGCCCGCCGCGAGGGCCGCGCAGAGGGCGGTGGCGAGGGCCGTGACGACGGGGCGGGGGCGGCGGGGGGCGCGCATGGGGGTCTCCGGGGTGGTGCGGTGTGCGGTGCTGCCGGGTGGGGCGGGGGTCTGGCCAGGGTGTCAGGCGGGATGCGGGGAGAGGGGGACGGGGGGAGGGGCCCGTGAGGGCCCCGGTCCTTCCGGTGGCCGGGTCAGCCGACCTTCAGTTCCCACTGCGCCGCGTTGTAGTCGAAGCCGGGGCTGACCTCGACGGTGAGGTTCTCGGCCGTCGCCGGGGCGTCGAAGGCGTAGGTGACCGTGGCCTTCTTGCCGGGCAGGATCGTGCCGCTGAAGCCCTCGCCGACCTTGCCGTCGTAGATCTGCTCGGCGGTCACGCCGTCCTTGCCGGCCCGGGCGTCCAGGGTGACGGCCACGGCGTCGAACTTCTCCTTGCCGCCGTTCTCGATCACGACGGTGAACTGGTAGGCCTTGTTGCCCTTGGTGTGGCCGACCGCGAACTCGCCCGGCGTGTACGGCTTCGGGTCCGAGACGGTGACCTTGAGGTCGTCGTCGTAGACGGAGGTGTCACCGGCCGCCAGGCCGCCGCCCTTGCCGGCGCCGGGAGCGGCGCTCGCCCCGCCCTTGGTGCCGGAGGCGGAGCTCTGCGGGGACGGGTCCTGCGGTGCGGCGTCCTTCACGGCCTTGTCGATCTCCTTCACCGCGTCGCTGACGGCCGTGAAGGTGATGACCGCGCCGACCACCGAGAGGATCAGGGCCGCGAGGCCCAGGAGCGCGCCGGTGAGCGCCACTCCCTTGTTGTTCGCCTCCCGGCGCTTGACCCGGCCCTTGCCGACGAGGCCCAGGATCAGGGCGATCAGGCCGAGGATGCCGGCCAGCCAGAAGAGGAGCGGGATCAGTCCGGCGAGGGTGCCGATGATGCCGAGGATCAGCGCCGCGGTCCCGAGGCCGTTGCGCATGACGGCCTGCGGGGACGGCGGGACCTGCGTGTCGTACGACATGGGTGGTGTCCTCCCGGACCTTGGAGATGTCTGACGCGATGGATCAATCACAGCAGAGCCTGTGAACCGAGTCAACACGGTTCGCGAAAAACGGCTCCGCTCACGCTGTGAAGGGGATGAGCGCCATCCGGCATTAAGATCGGCGACACACGAGGACGAGTCAGAGGTCAGGGACGAGCCAGGGGAGCGGCAGCATGCGTCAGGAGCCGGACAGCACGCCCGAGCCGGATGCGGTGGGAACCAGCCCGGCGGCGAGCGGCGCGACGGAGGCGAGCCCGACGGGGGCGAACCGATCCGCGACCGGCCCGTCGGTGCCGGACCCGGCATCCCCCACCGCCGAACCCGGCGCGAGTACGACCGAGGTGACGGCCGCCGGGATCGCCCGGCTCGCCGGGGTCGGCCGCGCGGCCGTGAGCAACTGGCGGCGGCGCCACGCCGACTTCCCCAAGCCCGTCGGCGGCACCGAGACCAGCCCGTCCTTCGCCCTCACCGAGGTCGAGCAGTGGCTTCGTGACCAGGGCAAACTCGCCGAGGTCCCGCTCCGCGAGCGTGTCTGGCAGCAGATCGCGGGCCACCCCGCAGGAGCCGTCGCCGCCCTCGTCCACGCCGGCTGCGCACTCCTCCTCGTACGGGACAGGTCGGCCGCCTGGGCCACGCTGGCCGCCCTCCCCGACGACCGGTTCGCCGACACCCTGCCCCTCGCCCTGGAGGAGACGCTCACGGCGCGCCTCGGTCCCGTACGGGCCGTCCGCACCCCCGCGCCCGTCGAACTCGCCCCGTCCGTCCCCCTCCTGCGCGGCGCCGCCGACCTGGCCGCCGAGACCGGCGCCCGGCAGGCCTTCGAGTTCCTGCTCGGCCGGCACCTGGACGCCAACCCGCGCCAGTACACCCTGACCCCGCCCGGCCCGGCCGCCCTCATGGCCGAACTCGCCGCGCCCACCGGCCTCCAGGCCGACGGGGCCGGCCGCCCCACCGTCCTCGACCCGGCCTGCGGCACGGGCGGTCTGCTGCGCGCGGTCGAGCGCCCCGCCGCCCTCCACGGCCAGGACGCCGACCGCGACCTCGCCGCCCTCACCGCCCTGCGCCTGGCCCTCTCCACCGACGCCGACATCCGCGTCCGCGATGGCGACAGCCTGCGCGCCGACGCCTTCCCCGCCCTCACCGCCGACGCCGTCCTCTGCCACCCGCCGTTCAACGAGCGCAACTGGGGCCACGACGAACTCGCCTACGACCCGCGCTGGGAGTACGGCTTCCCGGCCCGTACGGAGTCCGAACTCGCCTGGGTCCAGCACGCCCTGGCCCGGCTGCGGCCCGGTGGCACCGCCGTCCTCCTCATGCCTCCCGCCGCCGCCTCCCGCCGCTCCGGCCGCCGCATCCGCGCCGACCTGCTGCGGCGCGGCGCCCTGCGGGCCGTCGTCGCCCTCCCGGCCGGCGCCGCACCCCCGTACGGTGTGCCGCTCCACCTCTGGGTGCTCCGCAGACCCGTCCCCGGCGGGCGGCCCCCGGCCGAACTCCTGCTGGTGGACGCGGCGTCCGAGCACGCCACGGCGGGCGGCGGCGCGGGCGTCCGGGACGGCAGGGACGGCCGCGACCGGCTCGACTGGCAGGCCGTCCACACCGCCGTCCTCGACGCCTGGACGCCCTTCGACCGGGACGGGACGATCGCCGGGACGCCCGGTGCCAGCCGCTCCGTGCCCGTCATCGAACTCCTCGACGACGATGTCGACCTCGCCCCCGCCCGGCACCTCCCGCCGCCGGCCGCCGCCGAGGACGCCGACCAGCTCGCCGGTGTCCGCGAGCGGCTGACCGAGACCCTGCGCCGCACGCGGGAACTGACCCCGCCGCCCGTGACCGGCCCGGCGCCGGCCGGTCCCGGCGGAACGGTCCGCCGGCCCACGACGACCGTGGGCGAGCTCGCCCGCGCCGGCGCGCTCACCCTGCGCCCGGGCGGGGCGGGCACGGCCCGCGCCGGCACCCCCGTCCCCGTCCTCACCGACCACGACGTCCTCGCCGCGCAGCCGCCGTCCGGCACCCTGCCCGACGGGCCGCCCGAGGAGCCGGTGCTGCTCGCCGCCGGTGACGTCGTCGTCCCCGTCCTCGGCGGCGGCTCGGCCGTACGGGTCGTCGACGCCGCCACGGCCGGGGCCGCCCTCGGCCGCAACCTCCAGCTCCTGCGCCCCGATCCGGCGGCACTCGACCCCTGGTTCCTCGCCGGTTTCCTCCGGGCCACCGCCAACACCCGCCAGGCCAGCAGCTACGCCTCCACCGCCACCCGCCTCGACGTCCGCCGCCTCCAGATCCCGAGGCTCCCCCTGCGCGAACAGCGCACCTACGGCGCCCGCTTCCGCGCCCTCGCCGACTTCGAGGAGTCCCTCCGCCTCACCGCCCGCCTCGGCGAACAACTCGTCCAGGGTCTCCACGACGGCCTCGCGAACGGAACGGTGAGGCCCTAGACCGACGACGCGCACGGCGGACGGACCGGCGGCCGCACCCCTCCGGCCGACCGCCCCCGCCGGAACCGGGCGCCCGGTGACCTCGCCGGAGCCACGCCGGGTGATCTGTTCGACAACGGTTCCGCACAAGGCGGAACCGTTGTCGGCCGTCGTGTATACGCTCGTCTCCGCATCCGTCCGTCCGAGCAGGAGCGCGCCCCATGTACGGCCCCCCGCAGCCGCCCCCGTCGCCGAAGGGTCCCGCCTCCGGCGGCCTCGTCGCGCTGCGGGCCCTCTTCATCGCGCTGCCGCTGCTGAGCTGCGGTTTCCTGGCGTGGGCGCCGCTGCTGCGGCTCGCGGTCCTCACCCGCAGGAAGCTGGACTGGGTGCTGTTCGGGCTGACGCTGGCCGTGGCGGCCGGCCTCTTCGTGTTCATGGGCGTCACCGGGGAGGAGTCGACCGACCTGGAGGCGGTCATCGGGGTCGGCCTCATCGTCACCCTGGCGGCCGGGTCGGTCGCGTACTACGTGGTGGGGGAGATCCGGCACTTCGACCGGGCCGCCTCCACCACCCTGCCCTACGGGTCCGGGGCCGGGGGCTGGACCGGGGGCGCCGCCGCCCAGGCGGTCACGGTGCCGAGCCCGGGCACCGCGCCGAACCCGTACACCTCCGCCCCGCCCGTCACCGCCGCCCCGCCCGTCACCCCCGTCCCGCCGGTCACCTCCCTCCCGTCCGGGGGGTCCGTCGGCCTGCCCCCCGTGGTGGGCGGGGCACGGATCGAGCAGGTCCGGGCCGAACTGGACGAGCTGAGCGACCTCCTGCGCCAGGACCCCCGCGACCCCGGCGACGGTGAGGGCCGCCGATGAACGGCCGTGTCATCGGCGGGCGTTACGAGCTCGCCACCGTCATCGGGCAGGGCGGCATGGGCCAGGTGTGGACCGCGTACGACGGCCGGCTCGACCGCAGGGTCGCGGTCAAGCTGCTCCGCCCCGCCGCCATCACCGGCCCCGCCACCGCCGCCGACGAGCTGCGGCGCCGTTTCGTGCGCGAGTGCCGGGTCACCGCCCGCGTCGCCCACCCGGGCCTGGTGACGGTCCACGACGCGGGCAGCGACGGCGAGGACCTGTACCTCGTCATGCAGTACGTGGAGGGCGCGGACCTCGCCGATCACCTCGCCGAGCACGACCCGTACCCGTGGCAGTGGGCGGTCGCCGTCGCGGCCCAGCTCTGCGCGGTGCTGGCCGCCGTGCACGCGGTGCCGATCGTGCACCGCGACCTCAAACCGCGGAACGTGATGGTCCGCCCCGACGGCTCGGTCGTCGTCCTCGACCTCGGCGTCGCCTCCGTCCTCGACACCGACACCACCCGCCTCACGCACACCGGGTCCCCGATCGGCAGCCCCGCCTACATGGCACCCGAGCAGGCCATGGGCGGCGCCGTCGGTCCCTCCACCGACCTCTACGCGCTGGGCGTCCTCCTCCACGAACTGCTCAGCGGGAACGTGCCGTTCGCCGGTTCCACGGCCCTCGGCGTGCTCCACCGGCACCTGTACGAGCCCCCGGTCCCGGTCCGGCGGACCCGGCCCGAGGTCCCGGAGGCCCTGGAGGCGCTCGTGCTGCGGCTGCTGGCGAAGGACCCGCAGCACCGGCCGTCCGGCGCGCACGAGGTGTACGAGCACCTGCTGCCGCTGCTGCCCGCGCGCGGGACCCCGGCGGGTCCGATGGACCCGACGCGGCCGTTCCTGCGCCCGCACGCCCCCTGGCCGGACCGCCCGGCCGCGCCCCCGGTACCGGCCGCGCCCGCGCCTCCGGCCGTCCCCCGTACGGATCCGCGGACGTACGGCCCCACCCCGGTGCCCGGCCCGGCGCGGCCCGATGTGGCCGCGGCCGTGGAGGAGGTCAAGCGGCTCCTGGGGGAGGGGGCGCTGACGCAGGCCGTGGACGTCCTCGGCGGCATCCTGCCCGCCGCGGCGGCCGAGCACGGCGAGCGTTCCCCCGTCGTCCGCATCCTGCGCAAGCAGTACGCCTCCACCCTGATGGACGACGGCCAGTACCGCCGGGCGCTCCCGGAGCTGCGCCGGCTCGCGGAGGACCGGGAGGCGGAGGCGGGCCCGGCGGACGCGCAGACGCTCCAGTTCCGGTACGACGCCGCGCTGTGCCTGGAGCAGATCGGGGAGACGGCGGCGGCGCTTGCCGAGTACCGCGCGGTCCTGCCGTACTACGAGCAGGATCCGGACCCCGGCCGGGCCTTCGACATCCGCCGCCGCGTCGGCCTGCTGCTCGTGGCGACGGGCGACCACCCCTCGGGTCAGGCGCAGCTGCACCGGCTGCTCCTCGACGCGGAGCGCGCCTACGGCCCGTACCACCCCCTCGTGTCCGAGGTCCGGCGTGTCCTGGAGCACCAGGGCCGCGTCGGGCAGCGGTTCTGATCCCGGCCCGGAACGAGCCGCTCCACCCCCTCGGCCGCATCCTCCGCGTCCGCCCCGCACCGGATCCCGAGGGGGAGCCGACCGGATCCCGTGAACCCGTGACCCGGGGTCGCGGGACATCTCCCAAGTACCGGAGGAAAGTACCCACCCCACCCCTCCAGCCTCCATGTTCGGCCGGCAACGGTTCCACCTGGAAAACATCGAGCGAAGCGGCGGCAACGTGACCGTTTCGCAGTGCCTGGACCAAGGCGTCTTCGTCAACGAGTGCCCCTCGTCCCACGTTCACCACATGG
>NZ_JAPSIW010000851.1 GCF_031178505.1 Streptomyces sp.
CGGACGCGCGGCTGCTGGTCTCCGGGTCGGCGGCTCTCCCGGTCCACGACCACGAGCGGATCGCGGCGGCGACGGGGCGGGCGGTGGTGGAGCGGTACGGGATGTCGGAGACGCTCATGAACACGAGCGTGCGCCCGGGGCCGGAGCCGCGCCCCGGGACCGTCGGGACGCCGCTCCCGGGCGTGGAGCTGCGGCTCGTGGAGGAGGACGGCACGGTTCTCGGGGCGTACGACGGGGAGACGGTCGGTGAGGTGCAGGTGCGCGGCCCGAACCTGTTCTCCGGGTACCTGAACCGGCCGGAGGCGACCGCCGCGGCCTTCGACGGTGACTGGTTCCGCACCGGGGACATGGCGGTCCGCGAAGCGGACGGAACGATTCGCCTGGTGGGCCGCAAGGCGACCGACCTCATCAAGAGCGGCGGCTACAAGATCGGGGCGGGGGAGATAGAGAACGCGCTCCTCGACCACCCGGGCGTGCGCGAGGCGGCCGTCACGGGCGAGCCGGACCCCGACCTCGGCGAGCGGATCGTGGCCTGGGTGGTTCCGGCGGACGCCGCGGCGCCGCCGGCCGCGGCGGCGCTCGCGGACCACGTGGCCCGGCTGCTCGCCCCGCACAAGCGGCCCCGGACCGTCCGGTACCTGGACGCGCTGCCCCGCAACGACCTGGGCAAGATCCTCAAGAAGCGGTTGCCGACCGTCTGACCGCCCGGCGGGGCGGCGGGGAGTCAGGGCGTGGGGTCGTGCGCGTCGTAGCGGCGGAAGCCACGCCCGTACGCGGCGAGGGCACCGATCGCGAGGACGCAGGCGATCCCTCCGCCCGTGATCGCGACGGCCGGGGAGGTGAGGTCGGCCACCGACCCCGCGAGGAAGTCCCCGAGCCGGGGCCCGCCCACGACGACCACGATGAAGACGCCCTGGAGCCGGCCGCGCATCTCGTCCGGCGCGGCCACCTGCATCATCGTGCTGCGAAAGACCATCGAGGCGGTGTCGGCGTACCCGGCGAGAGCCAGCAGGAGCAGTCCCAGCCACAGTTCGCGGGTCAGCCCGAAGACGGCGATGGCGGTGCCCCAGCCCGCGACGGCGAGGAGGATCGCCTGCCCGTGGTGGCGTATTCGGCTCTGCCAGCCGGAGAGCACGCCGCCGAGCAGCGCCCCGAAGGCGGGCGCGGCGACGAGGAGCCCGGTGGTGCGGGCGTCGCCGCCGTACCAGAGGACCGCGACGGCCGGGAACAGGGCGCGGGGGTGGGCGAGGATCATGGCGCAGAAGTCCGAGAGGAACGTCATGCGCAGGTTGGGCCGGGTGGCGAGGAAGCGCAGACCGTCGAGGACGGAGGCCCGCCGTGTGCCGGTGCGGTCCGGGAGCATCGACGGCAGCCGCCACATCGCGTACAGGCTCGCGGAGAAGGCGAGGGCGTCGACCAGATAGGCGGTCTGGTAGCCGGCGAGGCCGACGATGAGACCACCGAGGCTCGGCCCGACGAGCGTGCCGAACGTCGTGATCATCGAGTTGAGGGCGTTGGCGGCGCGCAGCTGCTCGGGGGGCAGGAGGCGGGGGATCATCGCGGTGCGCGCGGGCGAGTTGAGCGCGGCGCACACGGCCTGCAGGGCGACGATGCCGTACAGGAACCACACGTGGTGGAAGCCGGCGAACGCGGCGGCGGCGAGGGCGGCCGAGAGCACGGCGGAGCCGGAGGCGCTGGCGAGGCCCAGTTTGCGGCGGTCGACGGTGTCGGCGATCGCGCCGCCGTAGAGGCCGAAGGCGACCAGGGGCACGAGCGAGAACAGGCCGACGAGCCCGACGGAGAACGTCGAGCCGGTGAGGTCGTACACCTGGAGGGAGATCGCGAGGGTCGTCATGCCCTGGCCGACCCAGGAGACGGTGCTGCCGAACCACAGCCGGCGATAGTGGGCGGAGGTCCGCAGCGGGGTGAGGTCGGCGAAGACCCTGCGCCGGCCCTCCTCTCGGGTGGCGGTCATGCGACGTCGTACCGCAGCTCGGGCCGGTCCCAGTGGATCCGCCCGCTCGCCCGGACGGTCCCGGTGCGGCGGGCGCCGGTGCGGAGGTAGAACTCCTCGGCCGGCGGGTGGGCCACCACCTTCACGGACGTGAGCCCGGCGGCCCGCGCCTGCTCGGCCATGTGCGCCATCAGCAGGCGGCCGATGCCGAGGCCCTGGGCGCTGTCGGCGACGAAGGCGAGATCGAGTTCCGCCTCGTCGACGAGCAGCGCGTAGAAACCGAGGACGCGGCCGTCGGAACCGTCGACGGCGACGAAGACCGGGTGGTGCTCGATGTACGCCGCACCGACCTGGTAGCCGTCGACCATGGCGGCGTAGTCGCCCCGATAGGCGCCCGAACCGCGGACGAGCCGCGTGAGCCGCTTGGAGTCGTCGGCGGTGGCACGCCGGAGGGTGATGTCGGGCATGAGGTGAGTATAGGGGCGTGAAGCCTACTCGATCCTTACGTTTTAGCTCCGCCCGCAGGTGGGCGGGAGCCGCCGTGCGGGCGAGGCGGGGCGGGGCGGGGGCGGAGCGCCGGGTGAGCGGGAGGTGGTCGTGCGGTCAGGCCCCGGCCGGGGCCGACAGGTGGAGGCGGGCCGGAGGGCGGAGCCCCGGGCGTGAACCGGAGGCAGCCGTACGGGTCCACGGTGGGCGGCCGAGGCAGCCGCACGGGCAGGCCCGCCCGGGGCCGTCACGCCGAGGCGGGCCGGAGGGCGGAGCCCCGGGCGTGAACCGGAGGCAGCCGCACCGTCAGGCCCCGGTCGGCGTCCTGCCCCGGAGGCGGCCGTACGGTCAGGCCCCGGC
>NZ_JAPSIW010000162.1 GCF_031178505.1 Streptomyces sp.
ACCGGAGTGGGGAAGCGGGGTGCGGAAACGCGGGACCGGGCGGCCCGGGGGAAGGGGCCCGCGGGAGCCGGCCCGAGCCCTCAGGGGCGCGGCGCCAGGCCGCGCAGGACCTGGTCGACCAGGGCGTCGGCGTAGGCGTGGGTGAGCGGCAGGGTGCGGTGGATCCAGCGGTGGTGGAGGGGGCCGACGAGCAGCTCGACGGCGAGGCGCGGGTCGGTGTCCGGGGCGATGTCGCCCGCCCGCCGGGCGGCCTCGATGCGGCGCGTGTAATACGCGAGCTGGGGTTCGAGCAGCGCCTCGGTGAAGCGGGCGCCGAGGTCGGGGTCGACGATCCCCTCGGCCGCCAGGGCCCGGGAGGGCACCTCGAAGGCGGGGTCGTTCATCTCGTCGACGGTGGCGCGCAGGACGTACTTCAGGTCGGCGGCGAGGTCGCCGGTGTCGGGGATCTCACTCTCGGCGGTGCCGCCGAGGGCCTCGTTCGCGCGGGCCGCGAGGTCGAGGAAGGCGTCGAGGAGGACGGCGGCCTTGGAGGGCCACCAGCGGTAGATGGTCTGCTTGCCGACACCGGCGCGGGCGGCGATGCCCTCGACGGTGGTCTTCGCGTAGCCGGTCTCGGAGACGAGGGCGAGGGCGGCGTCGAAGATGGCGCGGCGGGAGCGCTCGCTGCGGCGGGAGGCATCGGGCGCCTTGGCCTTCCGGGGCGTCGCGGGTGCCCCGGGGGCCGTGGGAGCGGGGGGCGTCTCGGGGGTCTGGGACTCGGGGGACATGGTCCTCAATCTAGCAGTCGGCGAGACGCTACGTCTCGCCTGTGGGGGGCGGGCCGGCGCCGGTCCGCGCGTCTCCCCCGCCCCACCGGTCCCCCTGCCCTCACCGGTCTCCCCGCGTCCCGCCGATGACCCGGCGGCACCGCCCGGAACCACCCGAACGGTCCACAGCGCGCGGGCCGCCGGGAGCGGACCATGGGGTCACCGATTCTCGGTTCTTCCGTCCGTCCGTTCGTGAGGAGCCCGCATTGCGCCCCACTCCGCGCACGCCCTCGCCCCGCCGTTACCTGATGTGCCCACCCACGCACTTCTCGGTGACGTACTCCATCAACCCGTGGATGGACCCCACGAAACCGGTCGACCTGCCGCTGGCCCTCGCCCAGTGGGAGGACCTCCGCGACCGCTACCGCTCGCTCGGCCACACCGTGGAGCTGCTCGACCCGCACCCCGCCCTGCCCGACATGGTGTTCGCCGCGAACGGCGCCACCGTCGTCGACGGCCGGGTCCTCGGCGCGAAGTTCGCGTACCCCGAGCGCGCCGACGAGGCGGCCGTCCACCTGGCCTGGTTCCGCGGGAACGGCTGGGCGGAGGAGGACCTGCGGGAGCCGGACCACGTGAACGAGGGCGAGGGCGACTTCGCCGTCACCTCCTCCTGGATCCTCGCCGGGCGCGGCTTCCGCTCCAGCCCGCTCTCGCACGACGAGGCCCAGGAGTTCTTCGGCCGCCCGGTGATCGGCCTGGAGCTGGTGGACCCGCGCTACTACCACCTGGACACCGCGCTGTGCGTCCTGGACGACGCCCGCGACGAGGTCATGTACTACCCCGCCGCCTTCTCCCCCGGCAGCCGCGCGGTCCTCGCCCGCCTCTTCCCCGACGCCCTGCTCGCCACCGAGGAGGACGCGGCGGCGCTCGGCCTGAACGCGGTCAGCGACGGCCGCCACGTGCTGTTCCCACAGACGGCGGCGGGCCTCTTCGAACCGCTGCGGCGCCGCGGCTTCGAGCCGATCGGCATGGACCTCAGCGAGCTGCTCAAGGGCGGCGGCAGCGTGAAGTGCTGCACGCAGGAGCTGCGGCCCTAGGGGGTGTCCTCCCGTCGGGGACCGGGTCAGGCCGGTTCCCCGGGAGGCCAGGGGTCGCCCCACTCGGCGTCCCTGGCCTCCTTGTAGAGCGCGCCGTGCCGCTTGGTGACGGTCTCGCGCCCGAGCCCGTCCGGGCCGCAGAGCTCCAGGAGCACCTGGCCCTTGCGGATCTGCGGCCTGCGAGTGACACGGGCGGGCGCCGGGGTCACCGGGAACCGGACCGCCGCCACGTACGCGAACTTTTCGTCCTCGTACGGCAGGGAACCGCCCTTCACCCGGCGGTGCAGCGAGGAGCGGGTGACCCGGGCGGAGAAGTGGCACCAGTCGGTGCCGGGCACGATCGGGCAGGCCCCGCTGTGGGGGCAGGGCGCGGCGACCGTGAAGCCGGCGCCGACGAGCAGGTCACGGGCGGCGATGATCCGCTCGTAGCCGTCGGGGGTGCCGGGCTCGACGATGACGACCGCGCCCCGGGCGGCGCGGGCCGCCTCGGTGACGAGGGCGGTCCGGTCGGCCCCGGTCAGTTCCTTGAGCACGTACGAGACGGTGACGAGGTCCGTGCCGGTGAGGCGCAGCGCCGAGCCGATCCGTTCGCGCCGCCACTCGGCGTCGAGGACGCCCCGGGCGAGTTCGCGGCCGAGCGCGAGGGCCGGCTCGGCCCAGTCCAGGACGGTGGTCCGGGGCGGGTTGTCCTCCCAGGCCCCGGCGACGGCCCAGCTCGCCGCGCCGGTGCCGCCGCCGATGTCCGTGTGCGTGCCGGGCGTCCAGTCGGGCGCCGCGTCGCGCAGCGCGGCGAGGGCGCCCCGTACCGCCTCGAAGGTGGCGGGCATCCGGTACGCGGCGTAGGCGGCGACGTCGGAGCGGTCGCGCAGCACGGGGGCGTCCGTCGGGGTGGTCCCCCGGTAGTTGGTGATGAGCCGCTCGACGGCCTTCGCGGCCTGGGAGGGCGGCAGCCCGTCGAGGAGCCCGGCGAGGGCGGCGCGCAGGGACTCGGCGGAGGGAGGAGAGGCGTTCACCGAGACAGTCTAGGCGCCCCCGCGCCTCCGGAACCGGCCCCCCGGACCGCCCCCTCACCGGCGCCTTCCGGGAGCCGGCTCCCCGGGTCCGGGGGCCGGCTCCTCGGCTCCGGGGCCTCAGTCGCCGGTGGCCGCCGGGCGCCGCCAGGGGCGGCAGAGGCCGAGGAAGCAGCCGAGGGCGAGGACGGCGCAGGCCAGCTGCACGGCGGCCATCGGCACCGCCGTCCGTTCACCGGCGATGCCGACGAGCGGGGAGGCGATCGCGCCGATGAGGAACGAGGAGGTGCCGAGGAGCGCGGAGGCGGAACCGGCGGCGTGCGGGGTGCGCATGAGCGCCTGCGCGTTGGTGTTGGGCATGGCGAGGCCCATCGCCGACATCAGGACGAAGAGTCCGGCCGCGATCGGCACCAGTCCGGGCTCACCGAAGACCCCGGTGGTCATGAGCAGCAGCGCGACGGCGGCGAGCAGGATGGCCGCGAGCCCCCAGCCGAGCACCTTGTCCAGGCTGACGCGGCCGACGAGCAGCTTGCCGTTGATCTGGCCGACGGCGACGAGGCCGACCGAGTTGAGGCCGAAGAGGAGGCTGAAGGTCTGCGGCGAGGCGCCGTAGATCTCCTGGACCACGTAGGGCGAGGCGGTGATGTAGGCGAAGAGCGCGGCGAAGGCGAGGCCGCCGGCCAGCATGTAGCCGGTGAAGACCCGGTCGGCGAGCAGGCCGCGCATCGTCCGCAGGGCGTCGGCCACGCCGCCCTGGTGGCGGCGTTCGGCGGGCAGCGTCTCGCCGAGGAAGCGCCAGACGACGACGGTGAGCAGGAGACCGATCACGGCGAGGACGTGGAAGACGCCCCGCCAGTCGGTGATCCGCAGGATCTGGCCGCCGATGAGCGGGGCGACGATGGGCGCGGCCCCCGAGATCAGCATGAGGGTGGAGAAGAAGCGGGCCATCTCGACGCCGTCGTACAGGTCGCGGACGACGGCGCGGGCGATGACGATGGCGGCGGCGCCCGCGAGTCCCTGGAGCAGCCGGAAGGCGATGAGCAGCTCGGCGGTCGGGGCGAGGGCGCACACGGCGGTGGCGAGGACGTACACGACCATGCCGGCGAGGAGCGGCCGGCGGCGCCCCCACTTGTCGCTCATCGGCCCGACGACGAGCTGGCCGACGGCCATGCCGGCGAGGCAGGCGGTGAGCGTGAGCTGGATGGTGGCGGCGGGGGCGTGGAGGGCGCGGGTGACCTCCGGCAGGGCCGGGAGGTACATGTCCATGGAGAGCGGCGGGAGGGCCGTGAGGCCGCCGAGGACGAGGGTGACGAGCAGACCGGTCCGCCGGAGCGCGGCGGCGGGGGCCGGAGTGGCGGCGGCCGTGGCGGTCGCGCCGGGGCCCGCCGAGGCGGAGGCGGCGGCATCCCCGTCCGCCTCGGGGGCGGCCGGGTCGGGGGTCGGGGATATGGGTCCGTGCGTCGTGGTCTTGCCGCTCTCCGGCATCGACAGCTCCATTTCGTTGAATCCTTGCCTATGCTCTCAGCTCGATCGGCATGGTCGAGACCTGTGGGGTGGGGATGGACGGGAACAAGGTCGGGAACCGGACAGTGCGCTGGGGCGTGCTCGCGACCGGTGGGATAGCGGAGCGGTTCACCTCGGATCTGCGGGACCTGGAGGGCGCGGAGGTCGTGGCGGTGGCGTCCCGTACGGAGGCGTCGGCGCGGGCCTTCGCGGACCGGTTCGGGATTCCCCGGGCGTACGGGGACTGGGCGGGCCTCTTCACCGACGCGGAGGTGGACGTCGTGTACGTCGCGACGCCGCACCACGCACACCGGGAGGCGGCCGGGCGCGCCCTGGAGGCGGGGAAGGCGGTCCTCTGCGAGAAGGCCTTCACGCTCAACTCCGGTGAGGCGGAGGAGCTGGTGGGAATCGCCCGGGACCGGGGCCTCTTCCTGATGGAGGCCATGTGGATGTACTGCAATCCGCTGATCCGGCGGCTGGCCGAGCTGGTGCGGGACGGGGCGATCGGCGAGGTCCGCACCGTCCAGGCGGACTTCGGGCTCGCGGGGCCGTTCGGTCCGGACCACCGGCTGCGCGACCCGGCCGTGGGCGGCGGGGCGCTGCTCGACCTCGGGGTGTACCCGGTGTCGTTCGCGCAGCTGCTGCTCGGCGAGCCGTCCGCCGTCCAGGCGCACGCGCTGCTCTCCCCCGAGGGGGTGGACCTCAACACCGGCATGCTGCTGGGCTGGGAGTCCGGCGCGTCGGCGCTGCTGTCCTGCTCGCTCGTCGCGGACACTCCGCTGACGGCCTCGGTGACGGGGACGGAGGGCCGGATCGACGTTCCGCGCGGCTTCTTCTTCCCCGAGCGGTTCACGCTGGTGCGGAACGGGGCCGCGGAGCCGGAGGAGTTCGTGAACGCGGACGATCCGCACTCGCTGCGGCACGAGGCGGCCGAGGTGATGCGGTGCCTGCGCGCGGGTGAGAAGGAGTCGCCGCTGGTGCCGCTGGAGGGCACGCTCGCGGTGATGCGGACGCTCGACGCGGTGCGCGAGCGCGTCGGCGTCCGCTACCCCCGGGAGGCCGGGACCGTCCCGCCGCCGGCCGTGGCGGGCCGCGCCGGGCCGGTCGTCACACCGGCCTGAGGCCGGCCGGCCCGGGCCCCGGCCGTCACACCGGCCTGAGGTCCGGGCCGCCGCACCGCCGGGGGCCCGGCCGTCACACCGGCCTGAGGCCCTGGTTCCCCGCCTCCGTGACGAAGGAGGCGGCGGTGGTGACGGGGGCGCCCGGGGTCGTCACGTACGGGACCGTACGGAAGTCGGCGCGGGCGCTGTCCTCGGTGAGGGCCACCGTGACGTAACCCCGCCGCCCGTTGAAGAACTTCAGGTGCGCGTTGGCCTGCATCAGCCGGTCGTGGTTCGCGGGGCGGTCGGCGCCGTCCTTGCCGCTGGCGACGGAGGTGGCGACGATCTCGGTGCCGAGGGTCCGGGAGGACGGATCGCGGAAGTCGGCCTTGATGTCGAAGCCGTGACCGACGTGGACGTCCCCGGTGAGCACCATCAGGTTCTCCACCCCGGCCGCCGCCGCGCCCGCGAGGATCCGCCGCCGGGAGGCCGGGTAGCCGTCCCAGGCGTCCATGGACACCTTGAAGTCGGCGGTGGGCCGGTCGCGGCGCTCGGAGAACACGACCTGCTGCGGCAGGAGGTTCCAGCGGGCACCGGAGGCGCGCCAGCCGTCGAGCAGCCAGCGTTCCTGCGCCGCGCCGGTCATGGTGCGCGCCGGGTCCTCGGAGGCGGGGCCGGGGACCTGCCAGCCGTCCCCGTACGCCTGGTCGGAGCGGTACTGGCGGGTGTCGAGGATGTCGAACTGGGCGAGGCGCCCGAAGCGCAGCCGCCGGTACAGCCGCATGTCCGGGCCCTCGGGCAGCTGGGGTCGGCGCAGCGGCTGGTGCTCCCAGTAGGCGCGGTAGGCGGCGGCGCGGCGGAGCAGGAACTCCTCGGGCGGGACGCCGTTCTCGGGCGTGCCGCCGGCGTAGTTGTTCTCGGTCTCGTGGTCGTCCCAGGTGACGACGAAGGGGTGGGCGGCGTGGGCGGCCCGCAGGTCGGGGTCGGTCTTGTAGAGGCCGTAGCGGAGCCGGTAGTCCTCCAGGGTGATCGTCTCGCGGTTGAAGACGGCCGGCAGGGTGCGGTCGGTGTAGGCGCGGGCGCCGCCGGTGGCGTTCACGGCGTACTCGTACAGGTAGTCGCCGAGGTGGAGGACGACGTCGAGGTCCTCGTCGGCCAGGTGGCGGTAGGCGGTGAAGTAGCCGTCGTGGTAGGCCTGGCAGGAGACGGCGGCCAGGGTGAGCCCGGCGGGCCGGTCCCCGGGGGCGGGGGCGGTACGGGTGCGGCCGACCGGGCTGGTCCAGTCGCCGGCCCGGAAGCGGTAGAAGAACTCGCGGCCCGGCTCCAGGTGCTCGACCTCGGCGTGGACGGTGTGGCTGAACTCGGGGTGCGCGGTGGCCCGTCCGCGCCGGACCGTGCGGGTGAAGCGTTCGTCGCGGGCGAGTTCCCAGTGGACGGAGACCCGGCGGGCGGGCAGTCCGCCGCCCGGCTCGAAGGGGCGCGGCGCGAGCCGGGTCCAGAGGAGGACGGAGCCGGGCAGCGGGTCTCCGGAGGCGACCCCGAGGGTGAACGGGTCCTCGGTGAGGCGGCGGGCGTCGAGTTCGGCGGCGGCCGCGGCGCCGGCCGCGGGCAGCTGGGTGGCGAAGGCGAGCGCGGCGGCGGCGCCGGTGACGGTGAGGAACCGGCGGCGGCCGAAGTGGCGCGCGGCGGCGCGGAGTTCCTGGTCGTGCTGCTGTCCCTGGGTCATGTGCCCCTCCCCTGACGGATGATGTCCGTCCGGTATTCGAGGCGCGCGGGACGTCATCCTGTTGTCGGGGACAGGACATCCACGTGTCGGACGGATGAGTTCATGGGGCACGTGTCTGGCGTACGCTGCGCGGCCATGAGCATCGCAGTGGTGACGGGAGCGGGTTCGGGCATCGGCCGGAGCGTGGCGCTGGCGCTCGCGGAGACGGGCTGGTCGGTGGCCCTGGCGGGCCGCCGGGAGGAGGCCCTGCGGGAGACGGCGGCGGCCCTCCCCGACGGTGACTTCCTGTGCGTGCCGACGGACGTCACGTCCGCCGCGCGGGTGGCCGCCCTCTTCTCGGCGGTACGGGACCGGTACGGGCGCGTCGACCTGCTGTTCAACAACGCCGGTACGTTCGCGGGCGGCGGCGTCCCGGTGGAGGACCTGGACCCGCAGACCTGGCGCGCGGTGGTCGACGTCAACCTCACGGGCGCGTTCCTGTGCGCCCAGGCGGCCTTCCGGGCGATGAAGGAGCAGGACCCGCAGGGTGGCCGGATCATCAACAACGGCTCGATCTCGGCGCACGTGCCGCGTCCGCACTCGGTCGCCTACACGGCGACGAAGCACGCGATGACGGGCCTGACGAAGTCCCTGTCGCTGGACGGCCGCCCGTACCGGATCGCCTGCGGCCAGATCGACATCGGGAACGCGGCGACGGAGATGACCGCCCGCATGCAGACCGGCATCCTCCAGGCGGACGGCCGGCTGGCGCCGGAGCCGGTGATGGACGCGGCGGACGTGGCGGCGACGGTGGTGCACATGGCGGGGCTGCCGCTGGAGGCGAACGTCCAGTTCGCGACGGTGATGGCGACGTCGATGCCGTACATCGGCCGGGGCTGAGGGGGCGCCTCGGGCCGGCGGCCCGGGGCGACCACCTCAGGCCCTGCGGGCGGGAGGCGCCCCGTGGCCCACCGCCTGAGGCCTGCGGGCGGCAGGCGCCCCGTCGCCCACCGCCTCAGGCCTGGCCGGCCTCGAAGCGTGACACCCGGCCGTCCTCGACGGTGAAGCGCCAGGCGGTCCGCATCTCGCCCGAGGTGTCGTTGCGGTAGCGGGCGACGAGCGAGCGCCCGCCGTCGGTCTCCTTCTCGACGTCCATGTGGCCCCGCGAGGCGAACACCTCGTTGTCGAGCCACTTCCGCAGATCACGGTCGGAACCGTCGTCGGACATGGTGGCGTCGGGGGTGAGGGTGTGGAGGAGCGCCTCCTCGTCGTGGGCGTTGAGGGCGGTGACGAAGGCGCGGACGGCCGGGTCGCTGAGCTGGTGCACGGGGATGGTCATGCCCCACCCGTACACCGGGGGACCTCCCGGGGGCGCGGTGCGCGCCGAACGGCCCCCGCGGGCTGCCCCGGATGACCGACACGGGCGACGGCCGCGCGTGTTCTCCGGCCCGGAACCGGGCGTTCCGGGCAGGATCGGGGCATATGCCGCAGCCGGAACCAGCTCAGGAGGAGCGATGTCGGACGCCGGAAAGGTCGTCAAGCTGTACGCCAAGGGGGTCCCGGTGGGGGTCCTGGACGGAGGGCTCGTCGCCCTCCCGGCGCCGGGGGAACGCGCCGCCGAATGGTCCGTGAGCCTGACGGACGGCGGCTTCCGCTTCGCCCTGAAGGGTACGGACGAGGTGATCGCCGCGGCCGGCACGGACCGCGCGCCGGCCACCGTCCGCCCGGACACCACGGAGGCCTCCGTGTGGCGCCTCCAGTACGTGGACGCCGAGGGCACCATCACGCTCACCTCGCTCGCGGACCTGCGCGACGGCACGTACGTGATCGACCGGCGCGGCCTGGCCCTCGGCCGGGACCTCTTCGAGCCCCGCACGCCCGGCCCGAAGCCGGTCCTGGTCCGCACGGACGACCGGACCCCGTTCTGGAGGGTGGAGGTCCTGGACTGACCGGCGGCCCCGGGTGTCAGACGGAGGCGGGCGGGCGCCGGTGCGGCATGGCCCATCCCCCGGCGAGCCGCGAGGGGCGCAGCTGCTCCCCGCCGCCGAAGAACTCGCAGAACTTCATGATCAACGGGTCCCAGCCGACCGGGTCCACGTACCGCGTCCCCGGGATGACCAGCTCCTCCTCCACGTGCGTCCGGAGCACCTGGACCTCGAAGGCGGTGGCCCGCGTGTCCGTCCCCCCGAACGGATGGGCCGACACGACCCGGCACTCCAGCTGCACGGGACACTCCGCCACCCGGGGCGCCCCCACCAGCTCCGACGCCTGCTCGGTCAGGCCCGCCACCCCGAACTTGTCGGGCTCGTACCGGTAGCCCTGCCCGGCCTTGCGCTCCGGCACGTCCGGCCGCCCCGTGGTGAGCGCGAGCCGGTCGACGGCCCCGGCCATCGCCGCCGACGGCAGATTGAGCACGCACTCCCCGTCCCGCAGCAGGTTCTCCGTGGTCCGGGCGCTGTTCCCGAGCCCGAGCATGCAGGACTGCCCGAGCCACCAGGCGGACGACATCGGCGCGAGGTTCGCCGTGCCGTCCTCGTTGAGCGAACTGATGAGCACCACGGGAGTTCCGAAGTACAGAACCTTGATCCCGGGAACGACGTGCATGTGCCGCACCTTCCACAGAGCGCCGAGCCGACCGGACCCGCGATCGTCCACGGGCCGGTACCCGACTCTCCGCCGGGGGCGCGGCCCGCGCTGGCGGAATCACGACATGGTGTTGGGGGCCGGTGCTGCCCGTGCACCCCCTCCGGCCACGCCGGTCCACCGCTCGTACCGAGTGGCTGAAGATCCACGCATCCCCTGCGGACGGCCGCGCCAGGTCGCTACGGTGTGGGCCCGTACACAAGGTGAGGGGGAACCATGCGGGCGGATACGGTCGACCTGCGGCGGATTTTCGGCAAGGACGTCCGCTACACCGTGCCACTGTTCCAGCGGCCCTACGTCTGGAACCGCGACGACAACTGGTCGGCTCTCTGGGAGGACATCCGTCGCGCGGTCGAACGGGCCGAGCGCGCGGCGCGCACCGGGGACACGGTGGCGCCTCACTTCCTCGGTGCCGTGGTCTTCGACCAGACGCCCTACCCGTCGTCGAACCTGGAGACCCGCCAGGTCATCGACGGCCAGCAGCGTCTGACGACACTCCAGCTGTTCCTGTTCGCGGCCCGGCTTTCCGCCACCTCGCTCGCACACGAGCGCTCGGTCCGGCTGTTGCGGAAGTTCCTGGAGAACGACCAGGACTTGTTCGACCGGGACAAGAACCCCGATCACCTCTACAAGGTCTGGCCGACCAACGCCGACCGTGACGAGTTCAGGGCCGTGATGGCAGGACAACCCGGACGCGGGCGGCTCGCCGAGGCCGTCGCCTACTTCCGGCAGGAGATCGACACCTGGGTGGCCGAAGTTCCCCAGCCCGGCGAACGGCTCGACGCACTGGTGCAGACGATGCGGGAGCACCTGCGCCTCGTCGTCATCGACCTGGAGAAGCACGACGACGCCCAGGTCGTCTTCGAGACGCTCAACAGCCGCGGGACCCCGCTGGAGCACGCGGACCTCATCAAGAACCTCCTGTTCCGCACCGCCGAACACGCCGGCGCGGACGTCGATCGGCTCTACGCCACGTACTGGGCCCCTTTCGACCAGGACGAATGGCGCTCCGAGCAGACCACCGGCCGTATCACCCGGAGCCGTCTCGACGTGTTCCTGACGTACTGGCTCACGATGCGCAGCCGGCGAGAGTTCACCACGTCCGCCCTGTTCAAGGAGTTCGAACGCTGGTTGTTCGAGTCCTCCGCGCCCACCGAGGAGGTGTTCGGGGAGCTCGCCCGGTACGCGGAGCTCTACGACGGCATCGACCAGCATCCCCTGGACGGGGTGGAGGGCCGGTTCCTGTACCGGA
>NZ_JAPSIW010000163.1 GCF_031178505.1 Streptomyces sp.
GACCTTTCGCGAGCGCCGGCTGGGTCTCGTCACCCCGCACTGTTCCTCCCGCCGTTGGCGTCGATCGTCGTGTCGGTCACCGGCTGGCCGTACGCCTCGCGCTGCTCCGGGACACCGGCCGCCACCATGGCCTGGGTCCCGGTCCCGGACGCGTGGGCGGCCTCCGCGGAGGCCTCCGGCCGGCCGTCGTGCTCCGCGTCGGCGGACTCCTCGATCGGCGGGGCAGGGGCCCAGGCCACGGACATGCCGCCACCGATGAGGGCGAACAGGAACCCGATGACGAGACCGCCGAAGTTCGACACGGGAATGGAGACCAGCCCCAGGACGATCGTCGCGACACCCGCGAAGACCCGGACGATGGGCTGGTACCACATCGTCAGGCCGAGCGTGATGAGGAGGACGCCGATGATCAGCGCGCCGGATCCGGCGGTCGTCTTCATGGCGAGGGTGATGTTGCCGAGCCGCATGTCCCCGTAGGGGAGATAGGCGATCGGCACCCCGCCGATGATGGTGAACAGTCCCGCCCAGAAGGGCCGGGTCTGCCGCCAGACCTTGAACCGGTTCTCCTTGGGGACTTCGCGGGAAGCGGGGATCTCGGCGCTCATGGAAACAGCTCCCTGGAAGCGGTGTTGCTGAAGAAGGTGGGGAGTCGGGGGCGTGCCCCGGAACGGGTGCGGACCACCGGGCGGTCCGCACCCTCAGGACCGGTCAGTCCTGGAAGCACTCCTCGGAGGTGCCCCGGTGCAGGGACAGGCTCAGGTCGGGGAGCTTGAAGGTGGCGGCCGTGGTGGCCCACGCCTTCTGCCGGACGTTGGAGAGCGTCGCCTCCTCGGCGCGCTGGGCGAAGCCGTTCAGGTTCACGCGATCGGAGGGGGTGCCCGGCTGAATGCCCGGCTTGGTCTTGTCCCCTCCGTTGAGCGCACCGGCGGCGACACCGATGTCGATCTTCTTGAACTCGGCGTCCGTCTTGAGCATCGAGACATCGAGGTAGATGTCCTTGGCGTAGACACGGCGCTTCGGGTCCTTGTCGCCCTGCGTGCCGGCGGTCAGCTGGAGGGTGACGTCACCGACGAAGGGAACCTTCGGCGTCACGACCGACTGGCACATCTCGGTGATGTAGGCCTCGGAGAAACCGGAGACCGCGACGGGAGCCGCGAACGGCTTGCCGTGCAGGTCGTTGCCGGAGTCCACGCTGCCGTACTGAACGAAGTCGTAGCCCTGAAGGCTCTTGGCCTTGACCTTGAACTCCTGGCCGGAGATCGCGAACGACGCCGCCAGCGCACCCTGCGCCAGACCGACACCGATCGCTGCCGTCGCCGCCACGCTGGGCACCATCACGACGGCGAAACGCTTCCATCTGGTCCCGCCACGAACCTGGGACTTCATGAGAATCCTCCTTCTCGGACGTACATCTCCGGGCGGGCCGGGGCCCGTCCTGGGATGGGAGAAGTGCTACGTCCTCGGGAAGGAGAGCGCCGAGGCATCAGGCGGCGCGACGCGCGTCCGAATCACCGGCGATCACCCCCGAGCGACAACCACGGGCCGCGCGGTGCGCGCGACCTGATTGGACAGGCCCTGCCCGGTGGGAGCAGGAACCCCCCTGTCCACGACCGGCGCCCGGGGCGCCGGCCCGCCCGGTGGGGACCCTCTCCGCGGGCCCGGTGGGTGCCGGGGGGTGCGGTTCGGACCGAGCGTGGCCGATCGTGGTGCATTCGCGGGCGCCGCACAAGGGGGGTCGTTACTGACTAGTAACGGGTGGATAACCGGGCCATGGCAGGGCGGTACCGAACGGGTACGCAGGGTGGGGGCACGTCGCGCCCGATAGCGGAGGATTGCCGGGTGAATGCGGACAGAATCCCCTGTTTGATTTACTGCAAGTAACAGCGGCCCCGCATTACCAAGTTTTGGTAAAGCGGAGCCGCTGTCCGTCGCTCTGTCGCCAAATCGTCAAGCGATCCGGCCATGCCGGGTACGGCTCAGAAAAGGACGCGCGCGAGAGCCTGGCGGGCCGCCGTCACACGGGGGTCGTCGCCGCCGATGACCTCGAACAGCTCCAGGAGCCGCACCCGCGCCGCGTCCCGGTCCTCGCCCGCCGTGCGGCGGACCGTCTCGATCAGGCGGCCGAAGGCGTCCTGGACGTGACCGCCCACGAGGTCGAGGTCGGCCGCGGCGATCTGGGCGGCGACGTCGTCCGGCTTGTCGGCGGCGTTCTTGCGGACGGCCTGCGGGTCCAGGCCCTGCACGCGGCTCAGGAGCTCGGCCTGCGCGAGGCCCAGCTTGGCCTCGGGGTGGGCCGGGTCGTCGGCGAGCACGTTCTTGTACGCCTGGACGGCGCCGGCCAGGTCGCCCGCGTCGAGCGCGGACATGGCCGCCTCCAGCAGGCCGTCGTACGGGCCGGCGGGCCGCTGCGCGGGAGCGGCGCCGTCGGCGTCGCCGTCCACGGTGAGACCGGTGAGACCGAAGCGCTCCTCGCCGACCTGGATCAGCTGGTCGAGGGTCTGCCGGATCTGGGCCTCGGGCGCGGCGCCCTGGAACAGCGGCAGCGCCTGGCCGGCGACCACCGCGAAAACGGCCGGAATTCCCTGGATGCCGAACTGCTGCATCAGCATCTGGTTGGCGTCGACGTCGATCTTCGCGAGCAGGAAGCGGCCGTTGTACTCGACGGCGAGGCGCTCCAGGAGGGGGCCGAGCTGCTTGCACGGCTCACACCACTCGGCCCAGAAGTCGAGGACGACCGGGACCTCGGCGGAACGCTGGATGACCTCGTGCTCGAAGCCGGCCTCGTCGACGTCGATCACCAGGGCGGAGGGCGGGACCGCCGCGGAACCACCCTGCCGGGCGGCCTCGGCGCGCGCCTGCTCCGCCTTCGCCTTGGCCTCTCCGGCCGCCTTCACCGCGGCGAGGTCGACGACGCCGCTCATGGACATGTTTCGGGGCTGCATGGGTACATCCTCCCCCTTCCGCGCGCGTAACCGGTAAGCCATGGCTGAACCGTGCCGCCCGCCGTCTCCCGCCGGTGGTTCGAGACGCGCGGGCACTGGCACGGTTTGTCCTCTTCGGCGACCGGGTCCCCACCCGGCGCCTCGCACCGGGTCCCCACCCGGTGCCTTTCACTGGTTGTCGCTCAGGCCGCTCAATGCCTTTCGCTACGGGTCGTAGCGTAATGGCAGAGGGTGGGCCGGGGCGAGATCCGGACGGTGAACTGCCTCACATCGCCGCCCTCTGGCGCCGTACCTACCGGCGGGTATGGTCGACGTCCATGTGTAGCCGCACCAGCCCCCGCACCAGCCGTACCGGTCGCCCCCGCTCCACGGAGGCCGACGCGGCCATCCTGGAGGCGACCCGTGCCGCCCTGGTCGAGCTCGGCTGGTCGAAGCTCACCATGGGGGACGTCGCCACGCGCGCCGGGGTTGCCAAGACCACCCTCTACCGCCGGTGGGCCAACAAGAACGAGCTCGTCGTGGACGCGGTCGCCGTCCTCTTCGACGAACTCGAACTGCCCGATCTCGGTTCCCTGCGCGCCGACATCGAGTACGTGGTGCTCCAGTTCGCCGCCCTCCTCGAACGCCCCGAGACCAAGACCGCCCTCATGGCGGTGGTCGCCGAGTCCACCCGCGACGAGCCGCTGCGCGAACGCATCCGTTCCTCGATCGTCGAGCGCCAGAAGCGCCTGGTCCTGGACGGCCGCCGGCGGGCGCAGCTGCGCGGTGAACTCCCGGTCGACCGGGACCCGGTGACGGTGGAGGCGACCGACGGCCTCATCTTCGACGTGATCGCGGGCGCGGTGGTGCACCGCGCCCTGGTGAGCGCCGAGCCGGTGGACGGGGACTGGGTGGCGCGGCTCTCGGCGCTCCTGGTGGGAGGCCTGGGGGCGGTGGCCGCCGCTCCCTAGGGAGCCGGCCGGCCGGGGAGCCGCACGCCGCCGCGGAGGCGGCCGGCCGAAGGAGCGGCGCGGCGCGAAGCGGCCGTACGGCGTCCGGGTGCCGTACCGCGAAGGGGCGGTACGGGAGATCCCGTACCGCCCCTTCGGCCGGTGGCCGGTCAGAAGCCCGGGGGCTCCGTGTAGACGCCCCACTCGTCCCGCAGCGCGTCGCAGATCTCGCCGAGGGTGGCCTCGGCGCGTACGGCCTCCAGCATCGGGCCGATCATGTTCGAGCCGTCCCGGGCCGCCGCCAGCATGGCGTCGAGGGAGGCGCGCACCTTGGCGTCGTCACGGTGGGCCTTGCGCTCGGTGAGCGCGCGGACCTGCTCGCGCTCGACCTCGTGGCTGACCCGCAGGATCTCCAGGTCGCCGGTGACGGAGCCGTGGTGGACGTTGACGCCGACGACCCTCTTCTCGCCCTTCTCCAGCGCCTGCTGGTAGCGGAAGGCGGACTCGGCGATCTCCCCGGTGAACCAGCCGTCCTCGATGCCGCGGAGGATGCCGGAGGTCATCGGGCCGATGGGGTGCTGACCGTCCGGGTGGGCGCGGCGGCCGCGCTCCTTGATCTGGTCGAAGATCTTCTCGGCGTCGGCCTCGATCCGGTCGGTGAGCTGCTCGACGTACCACGAACCGCCCAGCGGGTCGGCCACGTTGGCGACGCCGGTCTCCTCCATGAGGACCTGCTGGGTGCGGAGCGCGATCTCGGCGGCCTGCTCGCTGGGGAGGGCGAGGGTCTCGTCGAGGGCGTTGGTGTGGAGCGAGTTGGTGCCGCCGAGGACCGCGGAGAGGGCCTCGACCGCGGTGCGCACGACGTTGTTGTACGGCTGCTGGGCGGTGAGGGAGACGCCGGCGGTCTGGGTGTGGAAGCGGAGCCACTGCGCCTTGTCGGTCTTCGCGCCGTAGACCTCCTTCATCCAGCGGGCCCAGATGCGGCGGGCGGCGCGGAACTTGGCGATCTCCTCGAAGAAGTCGAGGTGCGCGTCGAAGAAGAAGGAGAGGCCGGGGGCGAAGACGTCGACGTCCAGGCCGCGGGAGAGGCCGAGCTCCACGTAGCCGAAGCCGTCGGCGAGGGTGTAGGCGAGTTCCTGCGCGGCCGTCGCCCCGGCCTCGCGGATGTGGTAGCCGGAGACGGAGAGCGGCTTGTACGCGGGGATCTTCGCCGCGCAGTGCTCCATGAGGTCGCCGATGAGGCGCAGGTGGGGCTCGGGCTCGAACAGCCACTCCTTCTGCGCGATGTACTCCTTGAAGATGTCGGTCTGGAGCGTGCCGTTGAGGACGCCCGGGTCGACGCCCTGGCGCTCGGCGGCGACGAGGTACATGCAGAAGACGGGGACGGCCGGGCCGGAGATCGTCATCGAGGTGGTGACGTCGCCGAGCGGGATGTCCTTGAAGAGGACCTCCATGTCGGCGGCGGAGTCGATGGCGACGCCGCAGTGGCCGACCTCGCCGAGCGAGCGGGGGTCGTCGGAGTCGCGGCCCATGAGGGTGGGCATGTCGAAGGCGACCGAGAGGCCGCCGCCGCCCGCCGCGAGGATCATCTTGTAGCGCTCGTTGGTCTGCTCGGCGTTGCCGAAGCCGGCGAACTGGCGGATGGTCCAGGTCCGGCCGCGGTAGCCGGTGGGGTGCAGGCCGCGGGTGAAGGGGTACTCGCCGGGCCAGCCGATCCGCTCGAAGCCCTCGTACGTGTCCCCGGGCCGGGGGCCGTAGACGGGCTCGACCGGGTCCCCGGACAGCGTCGTGAAGTCGGCGTCGCGCTTGCGGGCCTTGTCGTAACGGGCCTGCCAGCGGCGGCGGCCCTCCTCGATCGCGTCAGCGTCCATACGATCGAATTTACTAGGACGTCCTAGTAAATGTCGATGGGCAACCGCCGCGCGCGCCGCGCGCGGCGGTGTGGATCACGCCTTGACGGGCTCCGCGGCGGTGTTCCGGACCAGCGGCAGGGTCTCCGCGACGATCTTGCGCTCGACGAAGAAGGCGGCGAAGGGGATCGTCCCCGACAGCAGCACCCACAGGAGCTTGCCGAACGGCCACTTCGCCTTGGAGCCCAGGTCAAAGGCGAAGATCAGGTACAGGATGTAGAGGACGCCGTGGAGCTGGGAGACCGCGAAGGTCACGTCCTCGCCCGTGTCGAAGCCGTACTTGGCCACCATGCACCCGCACAGGACGAGGAGCATGACGGCGGTCACGTAGGCCATGACGCGGTAGCGGGTCAGCACGCTGGATTTCATGAAGTCGAGCGTAACCGCCCCTTCCGGGCGATCTTCGGGAGGGCCCGGGGAGGGCTCAGGACTCCTCGAAGTCGTGCGCGGCCACGCGCAGCGGCCGGAGCATGGCGAAGATCTCGGCGCACTCCTCGGCGTCGTAGGCGCCGAGCCCGAAGTCCATGTCCATCAGGTCGCGGGTGGCGGCCTCGACGACCTCGCGGCCCTTCTCGGTGATGGAGGCGAGGGTGCCCCGGCCGTCGTTCGGGTTGGGCCGCTTGGCGACGAGGCCGGACCTCACGAGCCGGTCGACCGTGTTCGTCACGGAGGTGGGATGGACCATCAGCCGCTCGCCGATCTTCGACATGGGCAGCTCGCCCGCCTTGGAGAAGGTGAGCAGGACCAGGGCCTCGTACCGCGCGAAGGTCAGCCCGTACGGCTTGACGACGGCGTCGACCTCCGCGAGCAGGATCTGGTGGGCCCGCATGATCGAGGTGATCGCGGCCATCGAGGGGACCGGACCCCAGCGCTTCTGCCAGAGTTCGTCGGCGCGGGCGATGGGGTCGAAGGGGAGACTGAGCGGCTTCGGCACGCGTCGACCTTACCGACTGGTCATATGGCGGTCAGCCCCGTCTCGCCCTTCGGTCGCGGGGGGCCGCGCGGTGTCGCAACCGGAGAGTGACCGGCGACTATGCCACGATGACCCGGTATGTCACGGATTGTGACGCCTCGCCGCTCCGTTCGTGACGCGCTGTCCCCGTGCCCGTCCGGACCGTCCCGCACCGTCCCGTACCCGACCCTGGGGGCCGGATGTCCCGCCGCTCCGCCGTCACCGCCGCCGCCCTGGCGCTCGTCTCCGCGCTGCTGCTGCCCGGCTGCTCCCCCGGCGAGGAGCCCCGCCGGACACCCGTCGGGCCGCCGTCCGCCCCCGCGCGGTCGGCGGCGCCGGCGAGCGGCTCGCCGTTCTGGGTGGACCCGGAGAGCGACGCGGCCCGGCAGGTGCGGGCGTTCGAGGCGGAGGGCAGGAACGAGGACGCCCGGGTCCTGCGGCGGATCGCCGAACGGCCGGTGGCGGTGTGGCCGGCGGGTGACGACCCGGTGCCCGAGATCGCGCGGGCGGTGCGGGGCGCCGCGGCCGGGAACCGCACGGCCGTCTTCGTCGCGTACAACATCCCGCACCGCGACTGCGGGATGTACTCGGCGGGCGGCGCGCACGACGGGCAGGCCTACCGGGACTGGATCGACGCCTTCGCCTCCGCGATCGGCGACGCGCGGGCGATCGTCGTCCTGGAGCCGGACGCGGTGCCGCACGTGGTGGACGGCTGCACCCCGGCGCAGTACCACGACGAGCGGTACGGGCTGCTCGCGGACGCGATCGTACGGCTCAAGCGGCAGCCGGGCGTCCGGGTCTATCTGGACGCGGGCAACCCGGCCTGGATCGAGGATCCGGGCAAGCTGGTGGAGCCCCTGCGGCGGGCGGGGGTGGCCCGGGCCGACGGCTTCGCGCTCAACGTGTCGAACTTCCAGACGAACGAGGCGGTCCGGAGCTTCGGCGCGACCCTTTCGGGGCTCCTCGGGGGCCTCCACTTCACGGTGGACACGAGCAGGAACGGCGCGGGCCCCCTCCCGGGCGACCGGGCGGAGGCCTGGTGCAATCCGCCGGGCCGGTCGCTCGGCGTGCCGCCGACGGACCGGACCGGGGACGCGCTGATCGACGCCTACCTGTGGATCAAACGTCCCGGCGAGTCGGACGGTCAGTGCCGGGGCGGCCCGGCGGCCGGGACGTGGTGGCCGGACTACGCGCTGGGCCTGGCGCGGCGGGCGGTGTCCTGAACCGCCGGCCGTGCCCGCCCGGGCTCAGCCCACCTGGAGCCACTTCGCCTCGGACGGGGTGCCGTCCCGGTCGGTGACGAACAGCATGTACCAGCCGGGCGGGACGAGGGTGCGGTCGTCCGGGACGTCGACGGTGACCGAGACCCCGTCCCGCCCCTTGGTCAGGCCGAGCTCGACCGAGCGCTGCTCGACGTCGGTGGTGTGGGTGACGGCGCTCGGGCGCATCAGGCGGGCCTTGGCGATCCGGCCGGCGTCGCGGGTCCTGAAGGTGGCCCGGCCGTTGCGGTCGAGCTCCCTCGGGCCTTCCCCGAGGACGGGCCGGTCGGCGCCGGCCTTGTGCAGGTAGGGCGGGGTGAAGACCTCGATGCGCTGCTCGAAGGTGCCGAGCTTGGTGTTGTCCTTGTCGTCGAAGAGGGGGTCGGAGCCGAAGGTGGCGACCCGTCCGTCGGGCAGCAGCAGCGCCTCGGAGTGGTAGTTGCGGCCCACGGTCGGCTCGGCGGCCTCGCGGAAGGCGTTGGCCTTCGGGTCGTAGAACTGGGCCTTGAGGATGTCGCTGCCGCTGCGGCCCCGGTAGTCCTTCGAGCCGCCGGTGGTGAAGACGGTGTCGTCGGGCAGCAGGACGCTGCTGAGGTAGCGGGTGCCCTGCGGGAGGGCGGGGCCGTCCCGGAAGGCGGGGCTGTCCTTCGACAGGTCGATGATCGAGGTGCGGGCGGTGGACTTGGGCGACTCGCCGACCCCGCCGCCGCCGAGGACCATGACCTTCTGCTCCTGGGCGGGCGGCAGGATCAGGGAGGCGGAGGTCTCCAGCTGGTCGGGGTCGGTGAGGCCGGGCAGCCGCGTGAAGGCGTTCCTGCCGATGTCCCACAGGCCCGGCTCGCGGCCCTTGTCGGCGGGGCCGTAGCCGGCGTTGGAGCCGGTGTAGAGGAGCTTGCCGCCCTTGGTGAGGAAGAGGGAGGGGTAGGTGGGGAAGTACCGGAAGGGGCCCTTGGACCACTTCTTGGTGACGGGGTCGTAGATCTCGTTGTCGCCGGGGACGACGTCGCCCACGTCGTTGAGGCCGGAGACGGCGAGGACCTTGCCGTCCTGGAGGGTGACCAGGGTCGGGTACCAGCGGGCGTCCTTCATGGGGGCGACCGGGATGTACTTCTCGGCCCTGGGGTCGAACTCGTAGGCGGCCTTGATGCCCTGGAAGTCCTGCTTCTCGGTGGTGAGCTTCTGGGCGATGCCGTAGACGTTGTCGGCGTCCTCGCCCTTGAGCCCGACGATCTCGTACTGGGCGGCCTCGGTGGTGAGGGCCTGGGGGCCCTCCTTCCTGGCCTCGACGAAGACCCGGGCCTCGGCGGCGGTCACCTTGGTCCTCCAGGGCTTCATCTGCCCGCTCTCGAAGTACGAGATCTCGAAGTCGCGCTTGGCCTTCGGGACGGTGACGTCGGTGGTGGAGACGTACTCGACCCCGGACGGGGAGCGGAAGACGGTGCCCTTCTTCAGGGTCACGGCCTTGTCGGGGCTCTCGTTCTTCACCCGCATGCCGCCGCCGGCCCGCCGGACCTCGCCGTCGAGGACCTCGTAGCGGGCGGTCCCGCCGGCCACCAGGAGGCGGCCGTCGGGCAGCTGGGTGTGGCCGGAGCAGAAGAAGTCCTCGGGGGTGGGGATCTTCTTGAAGGTGTTCGTCGCCGGGTCCCACAGGACGGTCTCGAAGGTGCCGGCGTCGAAGTTCTTCTGGCTGTTGCCCGAGCCGGCGATGAGCAGCACCTTGCCGGTGTGCAGGAGGGCGGCGTGGATGGCGTTGACCCGGTACTCGCCGGGGACGTCGACCTGCGCCCAGGAGCCGTAGGCCTTCTTGTAGCCGGGCTGGGCGATCTTGTACGCGTGGTACTTCTCCTCGGCGAAGGAGACGGCCGCGGGGGCGTTGAGGGCCGCGAGGACCACGACGGCACCGCTGCCGAGCAGGGTCTTCTTGAATTTCTTCGACGGCCGGTAGGCCATGGATCAGTTCCCTCCGGTCGTCGTCGGCGCGGGCGCGGCCGACGCGGGCGGATGCGGGGGCAGCGGCGGTACGGGCATCACCTCGACGCCCTCGCGGGCGTGGACGCGCCCGCGGGCGCGGGCCCGGGCCCGGGCGTGCGCGCGGAGCCGGAGCAGGCGCCGCTCCCTCAGGGCCGTCCAGGCCCAGACGGTGACCGGGGCGAGGGCGATGACCAGGGCGAGCACCGCCCAGGTGCGCATGGCCGCGTGGGTGTGGTCGAAGTGGGCGGAGGCCGCGAGGGAGACGGCGAGGACCGCCGCCCAGAAGAGGTGGATGCGGAAGGTGAGAACGCGGTCGGGACTGGCCGCGCCGCCCTTGGGCGTGACGACGAAGCGGCCCCGGGTGCGCAGGACCGCCGAGCCGAGGGACTTGAGGTAGATGGGTGCGGAGAGCGCCGACATCACCATGCCGGCGAGGCCGCCGGAGCCCTCGGGTTCGTGCGGGGAGACGTTGTGGCGCCGGTTCCAGAGGTAGAGGCCGATCTGGAGGGCGACGGCGTCGCTGTAGATCATCATCCACACCTGGGAGGAGACCTGGGTGCCGGAGGCGCCGAGCCAGAGGTAGAGGACGCAACTGAGGATGCCGAGCAGCCAGTTGACGGCCGTCATGGGGTAGTAGACGACCATCAGGGTGTAGTTGAGGAAGCGGCCCGGCGGCATCCTGAAGGGCGCCTTCCAGTACTGCTTGAGGACCGTCTCGTAGGTGCCGCGGGACCAGCGCAGCTGCTGGGTGAAGAAGTCGGTCCAGGAGGCGGGGCCCTCGCCGACGGCGAGCACGTCGGGGGTGTAGACGGAGCGCCAGTAGCGGCCGGTGACGGGGTTCTTGGTGCGGTGCAGTTCGAAGCCGGTGGCCATGTCCTCGGTGATGGAGTCGTACAGGCCGCCGACCTGCTTGACGGCGGTGATCCGCACGACGTTGTTGGTGCCGACGAACATGGGGGCGTGGTAGCGGTTCCCGGCGCGCTGGATGAGCGCGTGGAAGAGGAACTGCTGTGACTCGGCGGCCTTGGTGACGGCGCCGGTGTAGTTGCCGTACACCTGCGGGCCGACGACGAAGGCGACGTCCGGGTC
>NZ_JAPSIW010000852.1 GCF_031178505.1 Streptomyces sp.
CGGGGCCCGGGGCCGCGGAGATCCTCCGCGGCCCCCGGCTCTCCGGACCGGGCGTCCGTCAGCCGTCCGTGGACCTCGGCTGCCGGGTGGAGCGGGAGCGGGTGGCGCCGCCGCGGGAGCGCCCGCCGCCGGCACCCCGGGACGCGCCGGTACGGGACCCCGTGCCGGAGGCCGTACGGGCGCCGGAGCCGCCGGTGCCGGAGGCCGTGCGGGAGCCGGAGCCGGCCGCGCGGGCCGAGGCGGAACCGGTCGCGCGGGCCGAGGCGGAACCGGTCGCCCGTCCCTTCGACGCGCCCGTGCCCGAACCCGAGGCCGCACCCCTGCCCGTACCGCTCGACGCGGAGGCGGACGACGGCCTGCGGCGACGGCGGCCCGAGCCGGTGCCCGGCTGCTGGACGGGCTGCGGGGTCTCGATGACGACGGGGACGCCCGAGGGCTCCTTGGCGCCGGTGAGCCGCACCAGCTCCTCGTCGCTGGACTTGATCTGCGCCGTGCGGGGACGGATCCCGGCGTTCGACATCAGCTTGCCCATGTCCCGCTTCTGCTCGGGCAGGACCAGGGTGACGACGCTGCCGGACTCGCCGGCGCGGGCGGTACGGCCGCCGCGGTGGAGGTAGTCCTTGTGGTCGACCGGCGGGTCGACGTTGACGACCAGGTCGAGGTCGTCCACGTGGATGCCCCGGGCCGCCACGTTCGTCGCGACGAGCGCGGTGACCTGTCCGCTCTTGAACTGGTCGAGGGTCCGGTTGCGCTGCGGCTGGGAGCGCCCGCCGTGCAGGCCGGAGGCCCGTACGCCCTGGGCGAGGAGCCGCTTGACCAGCCGGTCCACGGACCGCTTGGTGTCGAGGAAGAGGATCGTGCGGCCGTCGCGGGCGGCGATCCGCATCGTGACGGCCTTCTTGTCCGTCTCGTCCAGGACGTAGAGGACGTGGTGCTCCATGGTGGTCACGGCGCCCGCCGACGGGTCGACCGAGTGGACGACCGGGTCGTGGAGGAACATCCGGACGAGCCGGTCGATGTTCTGGTCCAGGGTCGCCGAGAACAGCAGCCGCTGGCCGCCCTCCTCGACCTGCTTGAGCAGCTTGGTGACCTGCGGCAGGAAGCCCATGTCGGCCATCTGGTCGGCCTCGTCGAGGACGGTGACGGCGACCTGGTCGAGCCGGCAGTCGCCACGGCCGATCAGGTCGTCGAGGCGGCCGGGGGTGGCGATGAGCACCTCGGCGCCGCGCCGCAGCGCGGAGGCCTGCCGGGTGATCGACATGCCGCCGACGACCGTGGTGATCCGCAGGCGCAGGGCGGCGGCGTACGGGGTGAGGGCGTCGCTGACCTGCTGGGCGAGTTCCCGGGTGGGGACGAGGACCAGGGCGAGCGGCGCGGTCGGCTCGGCGCGGCGGCCCGCGGTGCGGGCGAGGACGGCGAGGCCGAAGGCGAGGGTCTTGCCGGAGCCGGTACGGCCCCGGCCGAGGACGTCGCGCCCGGCGAGCGAGTTCGGCAGGGTCGCGGCCTGGATGGGGAAGGGCTCGGTGACGCCCTGCTCGGCGAGCGTCTTCACCAGCGCGGCCGGCATCTCGAGGTCCTCGAAGGAGGCCACGGGCGGCAGGGCGGGTGTCACCGTTTCCGGCGGGGTGAACTCCCGGGGCGGCGGGGGCGTGGCGGGGCGGCCTCCGCGGGAGCCCTTGGGCTGCGAGGCGGACGTCGCCCGGGCGGTGCGGGGGCCGCGCTTGTAGGGGCGTTCGGAGCGGGTCATTCGTGCCTTCCTGGCTGCGCGGCACGGCCGGGGCCCGCACCCTGCGAGGGTGCGGGCCCCGGCCGTTTCTCTTCGGAACAATAGTGCGCCCCGGAACCTTCCCGCCTCCGGCCGCCCGCCGGGGTGGCCGGCGGATGCCTCCGGGTGAGCGGAGTCACAGAACGGAACCCATGGCGGTCCCGTAGGGGTTCTCGGGACGTACGGCGGCCCCGATCGGGTGCACGGGGAGGTGCGGTCCGGTGTGGCGGAGGACCGGCAGGTCAGGCGGATGCCGAGGCGGGCGCGGAACGCCCCTCGGTGTACTCCCCGCTCCAGGGTACCGAGCCGGGCCCGGTGCGTGGCGGCGGCCCGGGCCCCGCCGGGCTCCGGGGTCGGGTCGCCCGGCCGCGCGGTGCTCCCCCGCGGCCCCGGTCACGGCGCCGCGCGGGGCGGCTCGTCGCCGTTGCCGCGCCGGACGGTCCGGACGCCGCGCGCCGGTGTCCAGGAGGTGACGACGAGGTCCTCCCCGTCCACCCGGGTCCGCACGACCTCGGTGAGCTCCACCCGGAAGAGGTGGAAGGGCGGCGGGGCGCCCGCCTCCCGGGCGTACCACCGGAAGGTGTCCTGGTCGGTGATCTCGACGGCCCGCCCGGAGACCCGCACGTCACCCCCGCCCATGCCGGTCCCGGAGCCCGGGTTGGCGAGGAGCGAGAAGCGCGCGTCCCGGAGCAGGTCCAGGGCCTTGCGGGAGCGGGGCATCATGCCGAGCCACAGCTCGCCCGCGCGGAAGTCGGCCTCGATGCCGCTCAGCCGGGGCGAGCCGTCGCGCCGGAGGGTGGCGAGGGCGTGGTGGGTGTACTGGCCGAATCGCTCCCGTACGGTCGCGGCGAGGGCGGGCTCGGCGGCCTCGAAGGCCGACCACAGGTGCCCGTCGCGGTCCGCCCGTCCCGTGCCCCCGCCGCTCTGCGGGCGTCCGCCGCTTCCGGTGTCGTCGGTGTGTCCGTTGTCTCCCATGGCTCCAGGGAACACCGGATACCTGACATCTTCTGTCGGGATTACTCCGCCCGC
>NZ_JAPSIW010000853.1 GCF_031178505.1 Streptomyces sp.
AGTGGTGCTCGCCGGGCGCGTAACCCTCCGCGACCGGGTACTCGTCCTGCCGGTCCGGGTCCAGAACGGCGAGCCGCCGCTCCCGGACCAGCCGCCCGAGCCGGTCCGCCGCCTTCTCGGCCCGCGGTCGGTCCGGTGCCCCGTCGAGGAAGGCGACGGCCGCCTCGATCTCGTACGGATGCGACTCCTCCAGCGACTCCACGGCCGCCCAGCAGAACTCGGTCGCCCGGAACAGCCAGGCGTTCCAGACCTGGTTGCGGTGGAGCAGCCCGACCACCGGGCCGGTCGTGAGCAGGGAGGCCGGCGGCGCGTCCTCGACCGGGACGAAGGGCGCCACGGGGTAGCCGCGCTGGGAGGGATGGACCGCGGGCAGCGCGCCCTCATGGGTGGACATCTCGGTGAGGTGCCGGCAGATCCGCTCCACGCGCAGGCCGCCGCAGCGGCCGATGGTGTCCAGGACCCGGAGCGCGTGCGCGGTGTGCAGCGGCTGGCTGACCGGCCCGCGCAGATCCGGTTCGAGTGCGTGGCCGTAGCCGCCGTCCTCGTTGAGGTACGCGGCCAGGGCGGCCTCGACCTGGTCCGCGCCACCGCGCAGGAAGTGGTAGGCGAACCGGCGCTGTTCGAGGACGCGGGCCGTCAGCCAGACGAAACGCTCGGCGCGGGCCACGGGCGTCGACGACGGGGCGGGAGGGGAGGAGTGGGGTTTCTCGGCCATGGTCCGACGTTAGGGGGCGCGGGCGCGGAGACAAGGCCCATGGGCCGGGCTGCACTCTTCGGAGCGGGATACTGGAGTCATGCGGTTGACGATTTTCTGGGAACGCATGGCCGATCACTTCGGTGAGGCCTATGCGGAGTCCTTCGCGCGTGACCACGTGATGTCCGAACTGGGGGGCCGGACGGTACGGGAGGCACTGGAGGCGGGCTGGGAGGCGAAGGACGTGTGGCGGGCCGTCTGCGCCGCCGTGGACGTACCCGCCGACAAGCGCTGACCCGCGCGCGGCGGGGGCGGCGGCCGGTGGCCGCCGGGGAGGAGACGCGGGGACGCGAGGGGTCCGGGCGGGAATGTCCGCGCGGTGCGCGAGACTGGCGGGGTGGCCCCGACTGACGACAACGAGAAGCCCGAGACGCCCGCCCACCCCGACACGACCGAGAACCCCGACAGCACAGCGCCGCGTGGCGTGAGCCGCCCGAACGACCCGGCGGCACCGAACGATTCGCCGGCAGGGCCGGCCGCGGCCGCCGCGCGGGCGGCGCACGGCGCCCCCGGCCCGGCGGCGCCCGACGACCACCCGGGCTCAGGCTCCGGTCCGGCCATCGCCTCCGCCACCGGTCCGGCCACCGCCACCGGTTCCGCGGCCGGGAGTCCGGCCGAGTCCGTCCCCGGGCCCGCGCGCATGCCGCGCTGGCTGCCGCGCGCGCTGGTCCTGGCCCTCGCGCTCTACGCCTGCTTCCAGCTCGGGAGCTGGGCCTTCCACCAGCTCATCGGCCTGCTCGTCAACGTCCTGCTCGCCTTCTTCCTGGCCCTCGCCATCGAACCGGCGGTCGGCCGCATGGCGGCACGCGGAATGCGCCGAGGCCTCGCCACCTTCCTGGTCTTCTTCGGCGTCCTCGTCGTCGGCGTCGGCTTCGTCGTCCTGCTCGGCTCGATGCTCGCCGGGCAGATCGTCGCCATGGTCGAGGACTTCCCGAAGTACCTCGACGCGCTGATCAAGTGGATCAACGTCACCTTCCACACCGACCTGTCCCGGGTCGAGGTCCAGGACAGCGTGCTCAGCTCCGAATGGCTGCAGAAATACGTGCAGAACAGCGCGAGCGGTGTGCTCGACGTCTCCGCCACCGTCCTCGGCGGGCTGTTCCGGCTTCTGACGATCTTCCTCTTCGCGTTCTACTTCGCGGCCGACGGGCCCCGGCTGCGCAGGGCGCTCTGCTCCGTCCTGCCGCCCGCCCGCCAGGCCGAGGTCCTGCGCGCCTGGGAGATCGCCGTCGACAAGACCGGCGGGTACCTCTACTCGCGCGGCCTCATGGCCCTCATCTCCGGCGCCGCGCACTTCGTCCTCTTCGAGATCCTCGACGTGCCCTACGCGCCCGCGCTCGCCGTGTGGGTCGGTCTCGTCTCGCAGTTCATCCCGACCATCGGCACGTACCTCGCCGGCGCCCTGCCGATGCTGATCGCCTTCACCGTCAACCCCTGGTACGCGGTGTGGGTGCTCGGCTTCGTCGTGGTCTACCAGCAGTTCGAGAACTACGTGCTGCAGCCGAAGCTCACCTCCAAGACGGTGGACATCCATCCGGCGGTGGCCTTCGGCTCCGTCATCGCGGGGACGGCCCTGCTCGGCGCCGTCGGCGCGCTGATCGCCATCCCGGCCGTCGCCACCCTCCAGGCGTTCCTGGGCGCCTATGTGAAGCGGTACGACGTGACGGACGACCCGCGCGTGCACGGCCACCGGAGGTACGGGGAGGCCGTGGTGGCCCGGCTGCAGAAGGCCCTGCACCACAAGAAGGAGCTGTAGAGGAGGACTCGCGGGCCGTACGCGCGGTCACAGGTACGAGGGGCCGGTGACCCGGTGCCGGAAGGTGTACCAGATCCACGCCTGGGCGGCCACGAGGAGCGGGGTCACGACCAGCAGGGCGGGCACGAGCAGGGCGAGCGTCGCCGGGGAGGCGGTCTGCCCGGCCAGCGGCAGGGCGGTTCCCGCCACGAGCGGCAGCCCGGCCATCAGGACGGCGGTCAGGGCGAAGGACTGCCACGGGCGCCCCGCCCGTCCGACGAGCCCGCGGGCCCGCTCGTACGGC
>NZ_JAPSIW010000164.1 GCF_031178505.1 Streptomyces sp.
CGAGGCCGTGCTGCCCGATGCGCCGGGGGTCGCGGGGCCGGGTGACGGGGGCGGCGTCCAGCCGGTCGGTGACGGAGATGTCCAGGGCGTTCTCGAAGCGTTCGACGAGGACCTCGCAGGGGCCGGGTGCGTGGCGTACGGCGTTGGTCACCAGTTCGCTGACCACCAGGCGCGCGAGATCGACGTGGTCCTGGGAGACCGGGCGGCCCCGGGTGTTCGGCGCGGCGGTGAGGAAGTCGGCGACGAAGTCACGGGCCGCCGCGATCACCCCGGCTTCCCGGTCGGAGTCCTGGTAGGTCACGCTCGCCGACAACAGCGGCCGGCGCAGCGGTTCCCCCCTGGTGATGACCTCACTCATCGCCCGTCCTTCCTCGCGTGACTGCCGCCCTTCCCCCGGGCCGTACGCCGACAGGGTACGGAGGGCGGGGGCGCGGCGTCTTCCTCGGGGACGCTGCGGGGCCCGGGACAAGGGTGGGGGCGCCACCCCGTCGGAGGGTGGCGCCCGCAGAGCTTCGCGTGCACATGTCGATGACTTTCCGGTTTCCGCTACCAGCGGTACCAGCGGCCGGTGCCGCCCTTGGGGCGCACCAGGAAGCCCAGCAGCCAGACGACCAACACGATCACGGCGATCCACCACAGCGCCTTCACCGCGAAACCGGCCCCGAAAAGGACCAGGGCGAGGAGCAGAACCAACAGAAGGGGAACCATTCCTATCAACCTCCAGGCCTCCGCCTGCCCCGCAACCCGTCGGATATCCGTCCCGGACAAGGGTTTCCCCCGGCGGACCCGGAGGCGCGCCGCGGGGGCCCGGTCCCCCGGCGGTCCCCCACCGGACCGAGGCCGTGTCGGATGCGTCCGACACGGCCTCTGACCTGCGTATGCACGGGGGGGGGGACGACAGGATGTGAACCTGTGACCCCTCGCCCCCCGAGGAGTGGGGGTCGAGGGTGCTTTCCGGGAGGCCGGCCGGTCACCGATCGGCTACAACCGCTGACCTTGGAATCGATCAACTACGAGGCGCCCACGCCCGGGGCGATCAGAACGGCCAGGCGCTCGCGCAGCCCCATGTGGCCACGGCCGTTGCTCTGCGCCGGCGGGGGCGCTTCGGCGCCGCTGGTGTCCGTGACCTCGATCGGGCGTACCGGCGGCGCGTACTCGTGCGACGAGCGCGTCGAGCTGTGCGAGCCCGGGCTGGGGCTCCAGGCTGTCGGGCCTCTCGTGGTCGGGGGCGGCCAGCAGGCCCATCACATGGCGGAGTTCGGCCATCGCGGCCCGGCCGCCCGCCTCGACCACTCGCTGCACGGCGTCGTCATGCCGGTGATGGGGCGTGCCGTGGGCACCGGTCCGCCGTCGCCTGTCCTCGATGTGTACGGGCCTTCCCAGCTGCTCCTGCTGGGGCTCGGCGGCGTCGTGATCGCGATGCTGGGCGCGCTGATCCCGGCCGGCTGGGCCGCCAGGGCCCGTACGGCCACGGCGCTGCGCACCGAGTAGCGCCCGGCGGAGCGAGCCCCGTCCCCCGCACCTGTGTCGGTGGTCCGACGTCAACGTCTCGGCCCGGAGTGCGTCCCCGGGTGTGACGTGGGGGCACCGCGATCAGGACGGCGAGGGGCGCCACCCGACTGGGTCGGAGCCCGCGGGCCCAGTCCGTCGGTGCCTGTAGTGCTCGGGGTGCCGAGAATCCGTGGCCGCGGCAGCTTTCAGCTCCGCGTGCAGCTGTGGGGTGGGTGCGTCATCGGGCTGACCGTATCCGCAGAGCCGTGACGGACCAGTCGATCACCGGGGTGAGGCGTTCCGGTGCCGGCCAGTCGTCGGTGAGCGCGAGCAGCCGGAAGTACTCGTCCCTGCGCGGATCGCTCGCGGCCTGCAGACGGTGCAGCAGCCACCGGCGCAGCCCGGCGTCATCAGGGCGGTCGTGGGCGAGCGCGCAGTGGGCCGTGAGCGCAGCGACGACGGGATCGGCCTGGGGCGAGTCGGGGCTGATGGCGCGGGCCACGGCCGGTCCGACGAGATCCCGGACAATGGCGATCACGTATGGGCGAAGGGCATGGGGGCGTCGTCGGCCAGGGCGGCCGCGTGGTCTTCGGTCAGGCGCCGCACACTGGCGCGGAAATCGGGGTCCAGAGACAGTTCAGCCAGCTCCACCCATGCTGCGATCTGTTCGTCCGTGGGGCTGTCGGGGAGTTCGGGCGTCATGGAACGCGGAGCTGCGGCGTGGTGAAAGCCGCGGTGGAGGCCTTCGAAGACGCTGTTGAGGAAGTCGTCGATCAGGCGTCGGCGTTCGGCTTCGGACAGCGTGGCCTGCTGGTGCATGAGTTCCCTCTCCTCGGGGTGGGTTCGCGTACTGGCGGCGGCTGTCAGAACCACCCGTCGCAGACGCGGGATGCTGATCTGCGCGTCAAGTGCGGCCGCGTGTTCGGCGGCGACTTCGCTGAGTGTGAGTTCGTGTTCCACGACCTGCCGGATCATGGCGAGGCCGAGTCCCAGTTCTCGTAGTGTTCGCACGAGGGCAAGGCGAGCGACGGTGTCCGGGGCGTAGAGCCGGTAGCCGGCGTGGGTGCGGTCGGCAGGCTCGACGATGCCCCGATCGGAGTAGAACCGGATGGTCTTCACCGTCAGCCCGGTGCGCTGGGCGAGTTCGCCGATCGAGTAGAGGGTGTCGCCGTCCATGAGCTCACCTTCCTGTCGCCCCCTGCGGGAGACTCAAGTCTGCGCTCGCTGTCTCCGGCTCGCGGCGGAGCCGTTGCAACTCGTCGCCCCGGGCCGTGTCCCGAAAGTCCTGCCGGCGGCGCAAGTGGATCTCGACGACACGTGGTTGTCAGTGCCCTCAAGTACGTTCTGTCCGTTCGGCCTGACAGGTGGGTCGTTGAGCTGAGGGATTCGTTCGTCGCAGCTTGAGACGAGGCCGCGTGCCGGTCACAGGCATTCGTTGACGGGAACGGACGGAACCTGGGCCCGCCTACTCGGACAGGTCCGGGTTCGCGTGACTCCGTCGGAGCCGTGGAGTGCACTGTGTCGGTCGACTCCACGATCAGCCGGGCACGCTGCCGGCGCCCGCAAAAGGGGGCGGCGGCAGGGGGGGGGACGAACCGGAAGCCGCTCCAGCCTGCCCGACGGTGCGTGTCGTTCATGCGAACTACGCGCGTCAACGGTCCTCGCACCGTTGACGCGTCTCGTCCGTCCCGGCGAGACTCCTGGCCCATGCAGCCCCCGCGTGACCACTCGGTCACCCTCGTCCAGCGCCGGCACGTGGACCTCGTCCGTGTCGCGAGCGCGGCCTGTCGCTGCCTCTGACCAGTCGGCCTTCCGCTCCCCGGCCACCCCCGCATCCTCCCCCGCCCCGGTCGCGGCGCCGTCCTCGCCTGCCGGGCCCGGAGGCTTGCCCGTACCTTCGCACGCCCTCATGGAGACCCGTATGTCCACGCCCCTGTCCCGCCGCGCCCTCGGCGGGGCCGCCGCCGGTGCCGCCGCCGCGGCCGTCCTCGGTGCCACCGCGCCCTCGGCGCAGGCGACGCCGGCCGAACAGCGGGAGCGCCCCTTCCGCGCCGCGCACCCGCGCCGCCACTCGCGGCGGCCCAACATCCTCTTCGTCCTGGGTGACGACCTGGGCTGGGCGGACCTCTCCTCCTACGGTTCCCCGCACATCCGCACCCCCCACCTGGACCGCCTCGCCCGCGGCGGCGTCCGTTTCACCGACGCGTACTCCGGCTCCGCGACCTGCTCACCCACCCGCTTCAGCCTCTACACCGGCCGCTACCCGGGCCGTACGAAGGGAGGGCTCGCCGAGCCGATCGCCGACAAGTCGGCCGGACTCGAGCCCACCCACCCCACCCTCGCCTCGCTCCTGCGCGACTCCGGCTACGCCACCGCCCTCATCGGCAAGTGGCACTGCGGCTACCTTCCCGACTACTCCCCCACCCGCTCCGGCTGGGACGAGTTCTTCGGCAACTTCGGCGGAGCCCTGGAGTACTACTCCAAGCTCGGCCTGGGCGGTGAATACGACCTCTACGAGGGCGACGCGGAGTACAAGGACCTGCGCTACTACACCCGGATCCTCACCGAGCGGGCGAGCGAGTACGTCAGCCGCGACCACGACAGGCCCTGGCTGCTCAACCTCAACTTCACCACTCCTCACTGGCCGTGGATAGCCGACGGCGACGAGGACGCGAGCGCCGAGATCGTCCGCCGTATCAAGTCCGGCGACCGTTCCGCCCTCTGGCATCAGGACGGTGGCTCGATCGAGAAGTACGCGGAGATGGTCGAAGACCTCGACCGCTCGATCGGGCAGGTCCTCGACGCGCTGAAGCGCTCCGGCCAGGAGCGGGACACCTTCGTCTTCTTCGCCAGCGACAACGGCGGGGAGCGCTTCTCCTACAACTGGCCGCTCGCCGGGAACAAGGGCTCGCTCCAGGAGGGTGGCATCCGGGTTCCGTCGATCCTGCGCGGGCCGGCGCGGATCGACGGCGGCCAGGTCAGTGACCTGCCGGTGTTCACGCCCGACTGGACGGCGACCCTCCTCGACCTGGCCGGCGCCCGTCCCCACCCCGCGTACCCCCTCGACGGCATCAGCCTCGCCGGACACCTGCTCCATGGCGCCGAGGTGCCCGAGCGTGACCTCTTCTGGCGGGTGCGGGGCGAGCGGGCACTGCGCCGCGGCGACTGGAAGTACTACCGGGGCAGGTCCGGCCGGGACCAGCTCTTCCACCTGTCCGAGGACACCCGTGAGCATGCCGACCGGGCACCCTTCGAACAGGCTCGGCTCGCCGAGCTGCGGGCCGCCTGGGAGCGCATCGACGCGGGGCTCCTTCGCTACTGAGCGCGGTCGGCGCGCGCGGTACGCCGGACCGTGCGCAGGTACTCCGAACAACTGGCTTCGCCGTGTTCAAGACCAGCCGGCGTCACGTCACCCACACTCCCAGGTTGCTTCCTGGGAAGTTCCGGTGGTCGGTGCGATCGGTTCGGCAGTGGTCAGGTGTTCGTACGTACCGGTGATGTCGAGCACGCGCCGGAGCTGTGGGCCGATGTGGTCCAGGTGGAAGCGTACGGGGTCGCGGCCAGGCGCGCGGTGACCTCCATGTACCGCTGCAGGTTCAGCGACGCCAGGCGGGCGCTGGACGCCTCGGCCAGGAACCGGGCGCGCTCGCGTTCGGCCTCCAGTTCCCGCTCGGCCGGCCGATAGCGGGTCTCCTCCACCAGCCACCACACCGTGCCTCCACCGGGAAGCACGGACGAGGACGCCGAGAAGAACCCCTCACCCACCGCGCCGCTGACCTGACCGGCGGCGGGCGTGCGGTGTGCGGCGGCGAGCCAGTCCGGCGAGGACAGGACCTCTCCGACACGCGCGCTGGGCAGAAGAGTCTCCGCCGCCTCGTTGAGCTCCACCACCTGCCCGGTCGCGTCCACGACCACCACCGGGTAGGGAGCGGTAGCAGCGCTCACCTGACTCGGAGCGCCGGTATGGGCACTCTCCGGAGACACAGGCACGAAAAGGCAGCCTCCCAGGCCCTCGATCAATGGTGGAAGGCGATTTAGTTGCTGGATGACAACCGCCTCTCATCCCCGGCCTCCATGCAACCCTGGACCCGCCGCCCCGCTTCCCCCTGAACCGAGCCTTCCGCGAGACACCCGCCGTCCCACCTCCTGCCGAAAACTCACGAGGACCGCTGAAACTTCATGCTTCGACATACGGGTGGACGGGCCGAACGGGCTGGAAGCGGCTCTGCACGCCCGCCGACGGCCACAGGAGCACGGCGGGTGGCGGGCGGTAGGCGGAGCACCGAGCACGAGCAGCGGCGTTCCCCGCCCCCGGCGCGTGCAACCGGGTGCCAACACCGGATGATCCGACGTGGCGTCCTCCGCCCCGCTCACCCAAGCGCGCCCTCGGATGAACCCCGGCATGCCCGGACACCGCGCGGAGCAGCGCCGCCTCCCGTGCGGGGTGGGAAGCGGCGCTCTCGCACGCAGCGGCGGCTACGGGGTGACGCAGCCGATGGAGCCGACCGGGAAGTCGTTGCCGGTCGAGGTCGCCGTGAAGCCGAAGGTGACACTGCCGTCCGGCGGGATGATCCGGTTGTAGTCGAGGTTCGCGACGGTGAGCGTGCCGTCGGATCCGGTGGTCAGAGCCCCGTTCCAGACACTGGCGACCTTCGTCCCGGCGCCGGGCTTCCACCGCACGGCCCAGCCGTCGCGTGCCGTCGTGGTGTGGTTCATCACCTCGACGGAGCCCTGGAAGCCACCGTTCCAGGCGTTGGTCACGTTGTAGACGGCCATGCACCCGGTGTGCGGATCGGTCGAGGTGGGAGTCGGGGTCGGGGTCGGGGTCGGGGCCGGCGTGGAGGTCGGGGTGGGAGTCGGGGTCGGGGTCGGGGTCGGCGTGCCGCCCGAGCCGCGGATGCCGGTGACTTCGCCGTTGCCGCCGTCGAAGACGATGTCGGAGCAGGAGAAGAAGTTCTCCTGGCTGTCCGAGCGCACCCACTGGATGAACATCACCGCGTCGCCCGAGCGGCCCGACGGCAGGTTCAGGCTCCAGTAGTAGTGCCCGCCGTCCGTGCCGGGAGAGCCCGTCTGCGGCGGATCGGTGACGGTCTGGATCAACTCCAGGTCGTCCCAGCCCAGTTCCGTCGTCGGCGCGTATCCCGGCTTGGAGAGGTAGACCCGGAAGGAGCCCGGGTGCGCGGCCCAGTTGCTGTGCTTGACCTGGATCGTCTTCCCGGACGTCAGATGCGTCCGGGGCCAGTCCGCGCGGGCGGCGTTGTATCCGGTGAAGTTGTACGGCGAGCGGTCGCCGGCGCTGCACAACTTTCCGTCCGGTACGTAACCGGGGCCGCGTCCGCCCGCGTGGGAGTCGAGTACGGCGAACCAGTTGTAGAGCGACGAGGCACCGCTCTCGTCGAGCGCGGCCCGGCAGGCCGGGTTGGTCGGATCCATCGCGCCCGTGCTGGTCTTGGCGTCGAGGTAACAGAGGTAGGTGCGCGATCCGGGCATCATCGTGACGCCATGGGCCTGGGCGCTGCCTTGCCCCAGCAGGACCAGACCGATTCCGCCGAGCAGGGTCGTGAAGGCCGCCGCCAGCGAGAGCAGTCGTTTCTTGCGTCGAACCATGGATGTCTCCTGTACCTGTGTGGGGGTGGTTCGGGCTCTTGCTTTCCTCCTTGCGGCTCGCTTTCCGGTCGCGGTACCGCGAGCGTGGGTTCAGGGAGACCGGGCGCGGACTTGAGGATTCCGGGCGCGGGCCCTGGGTCCCGGGCACGGGGCTGGGAGCGCTCCCATGCGCGACTTCGGAGGGGACTGTAGGAGAGTCGCGGACCGCTGACAAGCCATCAGTGCCGAGCGCGTCGAAGGTCTCTGCCGCCCGACCGGCCGAGCCCGCGAGCCGCGCGCAGGCCCTCAGGCCGATCCGCGCACCCTCAGCCGGGTTCGCAGGATCCCATGACGCCAGGCCACCTCCGGCTCCTCCATCTCCTCGAGGAGCAGCCGCACCTCGGTCCGGCCGATCTCCTCCACCGGCTGACGGGCGGTGTCCAGCGGGGGTTCCGTCCGCTCGGCCGGTTCGAAGTCGTCGAAGCCGACCACCGCCACGCCCTACGGCACCCTCCGTCCCGCCGCGAGTGGGGCGGTCAGCGCACCGGCGGCCATGCTGTCGGGCGCCGCGAAGGCGGCGTCGCCCTCGGGGTGCCGCGCGATGAGCTCGGCCATCGCCCGCCGCCCGCCGGCCTCGGTGAAGTCGCCCTCCACCACGAGGGACGGCACCTCGCCGAGCCCGGCCACTCCCGCGCGGGCGGCGACCTCCTCCGGCGTCGGTGTGCGCCCGAACCGCGTCTCGGCATGGCGACACCCCCAAGAGCCCCCGATCTCACGGCCCGTCGCGCGCTCGACCGATACGACTCCGCGGTCGACTCGCCCACCTCTGAGGACCCGAAGTGCCTGCCGGAGGCGCGAAGTCGTCGACGCGTTCCCGACAACGGGTCCCGTCCGGGGCGTTGACGGCCCGATGCGCCAGCCACAAGTATGACCCCGCCCGATGGGAGCGCTCCCATCCGTGGCTTTCTCCCTGTCTCCTGTGAGGAGCCGAGACGTGAACAAACACAGAACCGCCCTGCTGTTCCTGACAGCCCTGCTCTCGGCGGGGCTCACCGCGGTCCCTGCCAGCCCCGCGGGGGCGGACGAGGTCGAACGGGTCAGGAACGGCACCTTCGACACCGGCACCGACGCGTGGTGGACGAGCAACGTCACCGTCGGACCGGCCGACGGCAGACTCTGTGCCGACGTGCCGGGGGGCACGGCGAACCGCTGGGACGCCGCCGTCGGCCAGAACGACCTCACGCTCGTCAAGGGAGAGTCATACCGGTTCCGCTTCAGCGCGACCGGCTCCCCCGAGGGCAACTCCGTCCGCGCCGTCGTGGGGCTCCAAGTGGCGCCGTACGACGCGTACCACGAGGTCGCCCCACAGCTGAGCGTCTCCGGCAACACGTACACCTACACGTTCACCTCACCCGCCGACACGTCGCAGGGCCAGGTCGCCTTCCAGCTCGGCGGTGGCGCCGAGCCCTGGCGCTTCTGCCTCGACGACGTGTCCCTGCTCGGCGGGGTGCCACCGGAGGAGTACAAGCCCGACACCGGCCCCCGGGTCCGGGTCAACCAGGTCGCCTACCTGCCGTCCGGCCCCAAGAACGCCACGCTCGTCACCGAGGCGACCGAGCCGCTGCCCTGGCAGCTGAAGAACGCGTCCGGCGCTGTCGTCGCGAGCGGCCGCACCGTGCCGCGCGGGGTGGACCCCTCCTCCGGACAGAACGTCCATACGATCGACTTCGGCGGCCACCGCCGGGCCGGGTCGGGCCTCACCCTGGTCGCCGACGGCGAGACCAGCCGGCCCTTCGACATCGGCACCGCGGCGTACGAGAAGCTCCGCCTGGACGCCGTGAAGTTCTACTACACCCAGCGCAGCGGGACCGGGATCCGCGACGACCTGCGGCCCGGTTACAGCCGCAAGGCGGGGCACATCGACGTCGCCCCGAACCAGGGAGACGGCAACGTGCCGTGCCAGCCGGGCGTGTGCGACTACGCGCTCGACGTCACCGGCGGCTGGTACGACGCCGGCGACCACGGCAAGTACGTCGTCAACGGCGGCATCTCCGTCTGGCAGCTCCTCAGCACCTACGAGCGCGCCCGCATCGCCCGCACCGGACACGCCGAGAAGCTGGGAGACGGGACCCTGAACATTCCGGAGAGCGGCAACAGCGTCCCCGACATCCTCGACGAGGCTCGCTGGGAGCTGGAGTTCCTGTTGAAGATGCAGGTGCCGGACGGCGAGCCGCTCGCCGGCATGGTCCACCACAAGATCCACGACGAGCAGTGGACCGGCCTGCCCCTGCTGCCCTCCGACGACCCGCAGAAGCGCGAACTGCACCCGCCGACCACCGCGGCCACCCTGAACCTCGCGGCGACCGCCGCCCAGGCGGCCCGCCTCTACAGGGCGTACGACCCCCGGTTCGCCGCCACCGCGCTCGCCGCCGCCCGCAAGGCGTGGGCCGCGGCCCTCACCCACCCCGACGTGCTGGCCTCCGAGAGCGACGGCATCGGCGGCGGCACGTACGCCGACCGTGACGTCAGCGACGAGTTCTACTGGGCGGCCACCGAGCTGTATCTGACCACGGGCGGGCGGGAGTTCCGGGACCACATCCTGCACTCCCCGGTCCACACCGCCGACGTCTTCGGGCCGATCAGCTTCGACTGGGCGCGTACGGCCGTCCCCGCCCGCCTCGACCTGGCCACCGTCCCGAACCGGCTGCCCGGCCGCGACGAGGTCCGCCGGTCCGTACGGGAAGGGGCCGACCGCTACCTGGCCACCCTGAAGGCCCACCCGTACGGCATGCCGTACGCCTTGGAGGGTCACAGGTACGACTGGGGATCCACCCACCAGATGCTCAACAACGCCGTCGTCCTGGCCACCGCCTACGACATCACGGGCGGCGCGAAGTACCGCGACGGGGCCGTCCAGAGCATGGACTACATCCTGGGGCGCAACGCCCTGAACATCTCGTACGTCACGGACTACGGCGAGGTCAGCGCGCAGAACCAGCACAGCCGCTGGTACGCCCGGCAACTCGACCCGAAACTGCCCAAACCGCCCGCCGGCTCGCTCTCCGGCGGTCCGAACTCGAGCATCCAGGACCCGCTCGCCCAAAGCAAACTGCGGGGCTGCACCGGGCAGTTCTGCTTCATCGACGACATCCAGTCCTGGTCGACCAACGAGCTCACCATCAACTGGAACTCCGCCCTGACCTGGATGGCCTCCTTCGTGGCCGACCAAGGCGCACCGGCGGTCCACGGGAGCGCTCCCGACGGCTCCTTCCGACCCGTACGAGGAGGAACACGGTGAAACGCCTCTTGGCCTTGATCGCGGCCGGCGCGACGGTCCTCGGGCTCACGGCCCTGTCGAACCCGCCGGCGGCGGCCGCCGTCGGCTGCAAGATCGACTACACCGTCACCAGCCAGTGGCAGGGCGGCTTCCAGGGCGCAGTGAAGATCACCAACCTGGGTGAGCCGGTCAGCGGGTGGACCCTGCAGTTCACCATGCCCGACGCCGGGCAAAAGGTCGTCCAGGGCTGGAACGCCACCTGGGCGCAGTCCGGTTCGACGGTCACCGCCACCCCCGTCGACTGGAACCGCACGCTGGGCTCCGGCACGTCGACCGACCTGGGATTCGTGGGTTCCTTCACGGGCGCCAACCCGAAGCCGACGGCGTTCACCCTCAACGGCGTCACCTGCACGGGCAGCATCGTGGAGCCCCCGCCGGGCGGCGGGGAGCCGACGCCGGGCCCGGGCACCGGCACCCCCGTGGACGTCAACGGTCAGCTCCGCGTCTGCGGCGTGAAGCTGTGCAACCAGTACAACCGCCCCATCCAGCTGCGCGGCATGAGCACGCACGGCATCCAGTGGTTCAGCAAGTGCTACAGCACCGCGTCCGTCGACGGGCTCGCGAAGGACTGGA
>NZ_JAPSIW010000854.1 GCF_031178505.1 Streptomyces sp.
GGTGTGGGGCGTGCGGCCATCCGATCGGTGAGGAGTCCCGGGGCGCGAGGCCCCGGTGGCGTGCGCGGAGGCACGGTGTGGGCGGGGCTGGGGAGGCTCCGCCCGGGGTGTTTCTCTCATCTGCGGAAACCGTACGACAGAGACGCGGGGACCGACAGCGGGAAACGCGACCCGCCATCGGCCCCCCACAGAGTCTTCACACCGTGTGTGAGATGCGGGCCCCGGACGCGCCGGGCCCGCACGGCTCAGATCTGGGCGAACGCGTTCTCGATGACGTCCAGGCCCTCGCCCAGCAGGTCCTCACCGATGACCAGCGGCGGCAGGAAGCGCAGCACGTTGCCGTAGGTGCCGCAGGTGAGGACGAGCACACCCTCGGCGTGGCAGGCCTTGGCCAGCGCGGCGGCGGCCTCCGGGTGCGGCTCCTTGGTCACCGGGTCCTTCACCAGCTCGATGGCGATCATGGCGCCGCGGCCACGGATGTCACCGATGACCGGGAACTTCTCCTGCATGGCGGTGAGGCGGCCCTTCATGACCTCCTCGATGCGCTTCGCCTTGGCGTTGAGGTCGAGCTCCTTCATCGTCTCGATGGCGCCGAGCGCACCGGCGCAGGCCACCGGGTTGCCGCCGTAGGTGCCGCCCAGACCGCCGCCGTGGACGGAGTCCATGATCTCGGCGCGGCCGGTGACGGCGGCGAGCGGCAGACCGCCCGCGATGCCCTTGGCGGTGGTGATGAGGTCCGGGACGATGCCCTCGTCCTCACAGGCGAACCACTGGCCGGTGCGGCAGAAACCGGCCTGGATCTCGTCCGCGACGAAGACGATGCCGTTGTCGTTGGCGAACTTCACGATCGCCGGCAGGAAGCCCTTGGCCGGCTCGATGAAGCCGCCCTCGCCGAGGACCGGCTCGATGATGATCGCGGCGACGTTCTCGGCGCCGATCTGCTTGGTGATGTTGTCGATCGCCTGGGCGGCGGCCTCGGGGCCGCAGTTCTCCGGGCCGGTGGGCCAGCGGTAGCCGTAGGCGACCGGTACGCGGTAGACCTCGGGCGCGAACGGGCCGAAGCCCTGCTTGTACGGCATGTTCTTCGCCGTCAGCGCCATCGTGAGGTTGGTGCGGCCGTGGTAGCCGTGGTCGAAGACGACGACGGCCTGGCGCTTGGTGTACGAGCGGGCGATCTTGACGGCGTTCTCGACGGCCTCGGCGCCCGAGTTGAACAGCGCGGACTTCTTGGCGTGGTCGCCCGGGGTCAGCTCGGCCAGCGCCTCGCAGACCTCCACGTAGCCCTCGTACGGGGTGACCATGAAGCAGGTGTGCGTGAAGTCCTGCAGCTGCGCGGAGGCGCGGCGCACGACGGCCTCGGCGGAGGCGCCCACGGAGGTCACGGCGATGCCGGAACCGAAGTCGATCAGCAGGTTGCCGTCGACGTCCTCGATGATGCCGCCGCCGGCCCGCTTGGTGAAGACGGGCAGCGTGGAGCCCACACCGCCGGCGACCGTGTCGAGACGGCGGGCCTGAAGCTCCTGCGACTTCGGACCGGGGATGGCGGTGACGACGCGCCGCTCCTGCGGGACAGCGTTCATGCGGGGCTCCTGGGGGTGTTCTGGACGCACTTGCGGGTTTCCTCCGCAGGCTAGGCGGGGGGGAGGGGGTGAGGCATGCGCCGTTCGGGAGTGGTGACGCCGTGTCGTTGTCCGCGATGGACAGGGCGGCGGATGTCGGCCCGGGCGGCTGGGAGAAACCGCTCCGGGGCGGCCGCGGGCCGTTAGATTGACGAGGGCACAGTGGCGGCGACCTGGCTGGTCAGGGGGCAGGGGTTCATGGAGACCGACGGCACGTACGACTCGCGCGACACCAGGGGGGCGGCGGTGCCCCGCCCGACCCCGCCGCCCGCCCCGCCGACCCCGCCCGCCCCCGCCCCTGCGGCACCGGCCGCCCCGCCGCCGTATCCGCCGGGCGCCGGGCCCGCGCCGGGTTCCCCGGCGGACGCCGGTACGCGCGGGGGCCCGGGCTCCGGTACCGGCGGGAGCCCCGGGGCCGTACCCCCGCCGCCCGCCCACGCCCCCGGGGCGGCCCCGGGGCCGCAGGCCGCGCCACCCCGGCCCGCCGGGGCGCCCGCGACCACCGGCGCGGCGGGTCCGGCGACGGCCGCCAAGGGACCCGTCGCCGAATGGCTCGACGCCCCGCGTCCCGAGGCCGCCCCCGGCGTCTGGCGCTTCCGGCACGTCCCCGCGTCCCCGCCCCGCCCGGCCCGGCGCATCGCGCCGGTCACCCTGGCCGGCGTGGTCGTCCCCCTCCTCCTCGGCCTCGTCCTGTGGTCGGTCTGGCGCAACGGAGGCGTCCCCTATCTCTGGGTCCCGCTGACCGCGCTCACCCCGCAGGAGTGGTGGTACTACGGCACGACCAGCGCCCGCGGCTGGGAAGGGGGCCAGGCCCGCGTCGTCTACGGGGGCGTCGTCTTCGCCCTGATCACCGTCACCGTGACCCGCCTCGGCGCCTGGGGCCAGCTGGCCCGGCACCTCCTGGAGCCGTACCGGCCCCCCGTACGGGCCGCGCTCGCCGCCGTCGCCGCCCTCCTCGCCCTCACGCTCGTCTGGCCGGAGGCCTTCCCCGGCGTCGGCTGGGACCCGCTGCCCGTCGTCGGCCCCGTCCTCTCCCTCGTCGTCCTCGTCGGCGGCGGCTTCGACGTCCTCACCTCCCCGGTCCTCGTCTACACCCTCTACGCGCTGATCACGGCGGCCGTCCTCTGGCCCTTCGCCCGCCTCGGCGGCTGG
>NZ_JAPSIW010000165.1 GCF_031178505.1 Streptomyces sp.
CCTCGGCGGACTGCTGCGGCTGCTGACCGTACTCACCGCGGGCGGCGGGCACGGAGCGTTCGGTCCCCCGCGCCGCGCGGCGCTGCGTGCCGGGGAGCCGGGCGCTCCAACGGGTGAAGTTCACGGATCTGTATGCCTCGTGGTGTGGGTGCCGTGCGGAGTCACGCTGTGCAGGTGTGGATCCACCTATGGTCACACGTCCAGTGTGGAGGAGTGCACTGACAGTGATGTCAGGCCGACGGCTTGTCGCCGGGACCGGGCGGTGGAGAGGCGGCCAGTTCGAATTCGGCCCGGGGATGTTCCAGGGATCCGAGGGAGACGATTTCCCGTTTGAACAGGCCTGAGAGGGTCCATTCGGCCAGGACGCGGGCCTTCCGGTTGAAGGTGGGAACCCGGCTGAGGTGATAGGCGCGGTGCATCAGCCAGGCCGGGTACCCCTTGAGCTTGCGCCCGTAGACGTGCGCGACGCCCTTGTGGAGGCCGAGGGAGGCGACGGAGCCGGCGTACGCGTGCGCGTACTCCTTGAGCGGCTCCCCCCGCAGGGAGGCGGCGAGGTTCCCGGCGAGGACCCTCGCCTGGCGGACGGCGTGCTGCGCGTTGGGGGCGCAGGTCGTGCCGGGTTCGCGGGCGGTGACGTCGGGGACGGCGGCGGCGTCGCCGGCGGCCCAGGCGTGTTCGACTCCGTCGACGGTGAGCCGGGCGGTGCAGCGGATGCGGCCCCGCTCGTCGAGGGGCAGGTCGGTGGCGGCGAGGACGGGCGCGGGTTTCACCCCGGCGGTCCAGACGACGGTCCGGGTGGGCAGACGGGTGCCGTCGCTGAGGACGGCGACGCGGTTCTCGCAGGACTCGAGCCGGGTCCGCAGCCGTACGTCGACGTTCCGGCCGCGCAGCTCGCGCACGGCGTACCGGCCCATCTCCTCGCCGACCTCGGGGAGGATGCGGTCGGTGGCCTCGACGAGGACCCACTTCAGGTCCTCCGGTTTGACGTTGTGGTAGTAGCGGGCGGCGTAGCGGGTCATGTCCTCCAGCTCGGCGAGCGCCTCCACGCCCGCGTAGCCGCCGCCGACGAAGACGAAGGTGAGGGCGGCGTCGCGGAGCGCGGGGTCGCGGGTGGAGGAGGCGATGTCCATCTGCTCGAGGACGTGGTTGCGCAGGCCGATGGCCTCCTCCACGGTCTTGAAGCCGATGCCGTGGTCGGCGAGGCCGGGGACCGGGAGGGTGCGGGAGACGGATCCGGGGGCGATGACCAGCTCGTCGTAGCCGAGCCGGGTGTCGCCGGCGCCCTCCTCCTCGGTGGCGAGCGTGGAGAGGGTGGCGGTCCGGGCGGCGTGGTCGACGGAGTGGACCTCGCCGATCAGGACGCGGCAGCGGGGCAGCACCCGGCGCAGGGGGACGACGACGTGGCGCGGGGAGATCGATCCGGCCGCCGCCTCGGGCAGGAACGGCTGGTACGTCATGTACGGATCGGGGGTGACCACCACGATCTCGGCGGTACCGGCTCTGAGCTCGGCACCGAGCTGCCGCTGGAGGCGCAGCGCGGTGTACATGCCGACGTAGCCACCGCCGACCACGAGAATGCGCGCAGGTTCGGTCACTGTCCCATGACGCAACGCCGACCGGGGTTTGTCCACAGGCTCGACAGATTGTGTGACCGGAGGGGTACGGAGGCGCGGGGTGGCGCGCGCCCGGCTCGCGCGGAGAACCCCGCAGGTCAGGGTGGGGGTGGCGGCCGGTGAGCGGGGTCGGAATCGGGTGAGTTCCGGTCCTTGCTCCGATCGGGGGGCGGACCGTGCGGAACTCCCCCTTCTGAATTGACTCCGACTCAACTATGTTCGTACTTCATCGGGGTTCCGGAGCTGAGCGCGTGACCGCTGCGCTCGCGGGCCGGACCTCGTGTCAGGGCGGGGAGTCTCCGGGGGGAGACATCATGAGCGGGGGAACGCTTATGCACATGCAGGAAGCACGCTGGCAGAGCGTCGTCGGTACGGCCGGCGACGAGCAGGGTACGGCCGTCGCCGAGCTGCGCAACGGCAACGGCGCGGGCACCTCGCCGGTGTCCGGCGGCCGGTCCGCGCCGCTGCGGGTGGATGCCCAGCGGAATCTGGAGCACGTCCTGCGCGCGGCGCGCGAGGTGTTCGGCGAGCTGGGTTACGGGGCGCCGATGGAGGACGTGGCGCGGCGCGCCCGGGTCGGGGTGGGCACGGTCTACCGCCGCTTCCCCAGCAAGGACGTCCTGGTGCGGCGCATAGCCGAGGAGGAGACCTCCCGGCTGACGGAGCAGGCGCGGGCCGCGCTGGGCCAGGAGGACGAGCCGTGGTCGGCGCTCTCGCGGTTCCTGCGGACCTCGGTGGCCTCGGGCGCCGGGCGGCTGCTGCCGCCGCAGGTGCTGCGGGTCGGCGTGGACGAGAGTGTGGTGCCGGCCGTCGCCGGCGCGGACGCCGAGCCGGGGGCGGTCGCGGAGGACGGGGCGCGGGTGCCGTCCCAGCGCGCCGTCGTGGCCGAGCAGGCCGACGCGCGGGTGGTCGCGCCGCGCGCGGTGCCCGCGGACGAGCGGGACGACGCGGGCGCCGCGGAGCTGCTGGAGGTCGTCGGCCGGCTGGTCGAGCGGGCCCGGGCGGCGGGCGAGCTGCGCAAGGACGTGACCGTGGCCGATGTGCTCCTGGTGATAGCCACCGCCGCTCCGGCGCTGCCGGACGCGGCCCACCAGGCGGCGGCCTCGGCCCGTCTCCTCGACATCCTGCTCGAAGGACTGCGCTCCCGGTAGGGACGGGCCCCGGGAGGGCCTGCCCCACGGGGCGGTGCGAGCGGCGGAGCGCGTCTTTCCTGGTCCGGGCGGACCAACGAGCATGCCACGAACGTGTGAGCGGTCACGCCCGGACACCGGAAGTCGCCCCGGACGAGTGGTAAGTGGACGCGGCGCTTCGGCGTGCCCGCGCGCTGTGGCAGGCTTGGCCGATGTTCGGATCCGAGCGTGCTTACGGGGGCTTCCGCCATGAGCGGTGACAGTCGGGACGATCCACTGGGCAACGGCGGCGCCACGGAAGCCGGGGGCCTGCCCTCCGGACACGTACCGAGCCAGGGCGGCCCCTCGGGACTTCCCGCCGTTCCGGCACAGCCGACCGCGTCCGCCGGCAGCGGTTCGGCCCCGGCCGACGCGAGCGTGCCACCGCAGCGCGAGGGCACGGCGCCCGCCGGGAGCGAGGGCGCGAGGACGGGGACGGGGTCCACCGGAGCCCGGCCGGGATCCACGGGCTTTGGAGCTGCTGAGGCCCGTCAGGGACCCGCCGTTGCCGGAGGTGCTGAGGCCGGGGGCGTCGCGGGGGCGACTCCCGGGACGGCGCCGTCCGGGTGGGGCACGGGGGCCGCCGGCGCGGGGCCGGGCGGGAACACGGAGCCGGGCACCGCCGGCGCGTTCGCGGGAACCACGGAAGCCGGAACTCCCGGCGCGTACACCGGGGCCCCGGAAGCCGGGGCGGCCGGCGCGTACACGGGAGCCGCGAGGGACGGAGAGCCCGGCGCGTTCGCAGGGACCACGGAAGCCGGAGCCGCCGGCGCGTACACGGACATCGCGGGAACCGGAACTGCCGGTGCGTACACCGGGACTGCGGGAAGCGGAACTCCCGGTGCGTACACCGGGCCCACGGGAGCCGAGGTGGCCGGTGCGTACACCGAGGTCGCGGAAGCCGGAACTCCCGGTGCGTACACCGGACCCACGGGAGCCGAGGCGGCCGGCGCATACACCGGTGCCGCGGGGAACGGAGCCGCAGGTGTCCTCGCGGAGGGTGGGGAGGGGGCGGGGGGGCCGGGGGCCGGCGTCGAGGAGGGGTACGACTCCGTGCTGCCGCCGCCCCGGGAGCTGCCGCCGTCCGACGCCGACCTCGTCCAGCGCATGCGCGAGGGCGACGGCACCGCGTACGAGGAGCTGTTCCGCCGCCACTCCGAGGCCGTCCGGCGCTACGCCAGGACCTGCTGCCGGGACGCGCACACCGCCGACGACCTCACCGCCGAGGTCTTCGCCCGCACCCTCCAGGCGGTACGCGGCGGCGCCGGGCCCGAACAGGCCGTGCGCGCCTATCTGATGACCACGGTCCGCCGGGTCGCCGCCACCTGGGTCAGGTCGCAGAAGCGTGAGCACCTCGTCGACGACTTCGCCGTCTTCGCCGCCGAGGCCGCGCGCTCCTCCGAGGTCTCCGACCAGGACACGATGGACCTGGGCGCGGACGTGAAGGCGATGCACGAGGCCGAGCAGTCGCTCGCCATGCAGGCCTTCCGGTCCCTGCCCGAGCGCTGGCAGGCGGTCCTCTGGCACACCACCGTCGAGGAGGAGTCGCCCAGCGATGTCGCCCCGCTGTTCGGGCTGACCGCCAACGCCACCGCCGTCCTCGCCAGCCGCGCCCGCGAAGGGCTCAAGCAGGCCTACCTCCAGGCCCACGTCAGCCAGTCCCTCACCGCGGGCGGCGACTGCGCCCGATACGCGGACCGGCTCGGCGCCTACGCCCGCGGCGGTCTGCGGATGCGGGCCGAACGCGGACTGCGCAAGCACCTGGAGGAGTGTGCCAAGTGCCGGCTCGCCGCCGGTGAACTCGCGCACGTCAACGCCGGGATCCCCGCGCTCCTGCCGGTCGCCGTCATCGGCTGGTTCGCCGCCGGCTACTCGCTCAAGGCCGCCGGAGTCGTCGCGGGCGGCGCCGTCGGCGCGGCCGGTGCCGGGGCGGCGGCCGCGGCCAACGGCACCTCGGGCGGCGCTGCCGCCGGCGGGGCCGCCGCCGAGGGGCTCGGTGCGCCCGCGAAGGCCGGTATCGCCGCGGCCGTGGCCGTCGCCGCGGCGGCCGGCCTCGTCTGGGCGATGGCCGGGGACCCCGAGCCGGTGGCGGCACCCAAGCCCGCGCCGACGGTCACCACTCCCGTCGCGCCGCCCGCGCCGCCGCCCCCGTCGGTGAAGCCGAAACCGAAACCGGTGCCGCCGCCTCCGCTCGTACATGCCGAGGCGCCGGCCCCGCCCCCGACGCCGGCACCCACCCCGAAGCCGGCCTCCCCACCGCCCCCCACGCCCACGCCCACGCCGACACCCACGCCGACCCCTACGCCCACGCCCACGCCGACCCCGACACCGACACCCACGCCGACGCCGACACCCACGCCGGAGCAGCCTTCCCCGAAGCCGTCGCCACCGGCCGTCTACCAGGTCAGCGAGCTGCGGTACGCGACCTTCGGCGACGGTACGAAGCCCGAGGTGTCCCTCGCCGACAGCACCTGGATGTGGCAGCGCGGCGGGCTCTCGATCGGCGGCACCCCCTACGCGCACGGCGTCAGCGTCCAGGCGCCGTCCTCCCTGGTCATCCGGCTCAACCGGCAGTGCACCGGCTACGACGCGACGGTCGGCATCGACGATCTGAGTGCCCCGCTCGGGGTCGGCGGCGTCCGCTTCTCCGTGTACGGGGACGACGAACGGCTCTGGCGTTCCGACGTGGTCAGGCCCGGCGACCCGCCGCAGCCCGTGCACGTCGACCTCACCGGCCGCTCCACCCTCCGGCTCGTCGTGGAGGACCACACGCCCTTCGGCCGGGTCGCCGTCGCCGACTGGGCGATGTCCAGGATCAGCTGCGCCTGACCGTCCCCGCCGGCCCGGCGGGGACGGGGGAGTCGACGGATCCGACGGCCCGGGCGAACGGCTCGACCAGATCCAGGACGTCGTCCACGCCGAGTCCCGCCCCCGCCGCGCGGGCGGCCGTCACGGCGGAGACGCCCAGCCCTGCCCGGGCCCGGGCCGCCACGCGTTCGGCGTCCTGGAGCTCCGGGAACGATCGGGGCGTCCCCTGCCGCCAGTCGTCCACGGCGGCCAGGACCCGTACGGCGAGGGCGGCCTCACCCGCCTCCGCGAGGGCGACCGCGAGCCCGTCCCCCATGCCCGCCATGATGAAGTCCGCGCACCGCAGGTCCCGGGCGGAGCGCAGGGCCCGCACGGCCCTGGCGACGGCGCTGGCGCCCTTCCCCTCGTACGCCTCGACGCGCGCGGCGAGTCCGGTCATCACCGCCTCGAAGTGCGGCGGCGGCGTGCCGATCGCGAAGGTCCGGTCGGCCTCCTCCAGCTGGGCGCGGGCCTCGGTGACATCGCCCCGGTGGAGGGCCAGGGAGGCGCGGAGGAAGCAGATGTACGTCTGCGTGCCGCGCACGCGGTAGCGCTCGGCCTCGCGGGAGGCCTCGTCCAGGCCCGCCTCCGTGGCCTCCAGGTCACCGGCCCGGTACGCCAGTTCGGCCAGGCGGCCGAGGAGGAACGGGGCTTCGGCGTGGGCGCCGACCTCGCGGGCGAGGGCGAGCGCCTCCTCGTACGCCTCACCGGCCTCCGCGTGCCGGCCCCGCATCGTGTGGGCCTCGCCCGCCGCGCTGGCGATCTGGGCCGCCATCCAGCGGTCGCCGACGCGCCGTGCGATGTCGCGGAGCTCGACCAGGGCCTCGTCCACCCCGGGCAGGTCACCGGGCATGTCGATGACCATGTGCGTACGGAACATGAGGCTGACGCCGACCTCCCAGTCGCCGCCGTGGAGGCGGCAGTTGTCCACGGCGGTGTCGAGCAGGTCCTTCATCACGGCCGGTTCCTCGGTGAGGTACGCGGTGAACGGCCAGAGCAGACCGGGGAAGTGGGCGGCCTCCGGGCCCGGCCGGTCCTCGAACGCGGCCCGCACGCGGCGGACGAGTGCCTCCGTCCACCCCCGGTCCTCGAAGACGCCCGTCGAGTCCTCCGTCTCGACCGCGAGGAAGAACTGCAGCATGCGCAGGCGCATGCGCGGCCAGTGGCGCGGGTCGGCGGGGTCGTCCGGGTCGTCGCCGAGCGCCACCGCGCGGGCCACCCAGGCCTGGGCCTCGGCGCGGTAGTTGCGCAGCCACCAGAACCAGCCCATGGCGAAGACCAGGCGGAGCGCGGCCGCTTCGTCGGGGTCGGTGACGAGGGTGCGGTGGAGCGCGGCGCGGATGTTGTCGAGGTCCCGCTCGATCCGGTCGATCCACGGCAGCTGCTCGCGGGAGCGGAGCTTCGGCTCGGCCTCCTCGACGAGGGCGGTGACGTGGGCGGTGTGGGCGGCCTCGGCGGCGGCGCGGAGCTCCGGGGTCTCGGCGGCCCGCTCGGCCGCGTACTCGTGGATGGTCTCCAGGAGCCGGTAGCGCATCTCGCCCGCCTCGGTGGGGGTGGCGACGACCAGCGACTTGTCGACGAGCGCGCCGAGCGTGCCGGCCGCGTCCGGCGCCAGGGCCTCGGCGGCGGCCATGTCCCAGCCGCCGGCGAAGACGGACACCTGGCGGAGCAGGGCCCGCTCGTCCGGGTCGAGGAGGTCCCAGGACCAGTCCACGACCGCGCGGAGGGTCTGCTGGCGCGGCAGCACGGTGCGGGCTCCGGAGGTGAGCAGCCGGAACCGGTCGTCCAGGCGGTCGGCGATCTGCCGGGGCGTGAGGAGCCGGAGCCGGGCGGCGGCCAGTTCGATGGCGAGCGGCAGCCCGTCGAGCCGGCGGCAGATCTCGGCGACGGCCGCCGCCTCCCGGCCGGGGTCGAAGCAGGGGCGCACCGCGCGGGCCCGCTCGGCGAAGAGGCGGTGCGCCGGGTCGGGCGGGAGCGGTTCGACCGGGCGGACGGTCTCGCCGGGCACGCCGAGGGGTTCGCGGCTGGTGGCGAGGACACGGAGCCGGGGGCAGTGGGTGAGGAGCGTCTCGGCGAGCGCGGCGGCCGCGTCGATCACGTGCTCGCAGTTGTCGAGGACGAGGAGGAAGGGACGCGCGGAGAGGTGCTCGACGAGGTGGGCGGTCGGGTCGTTCTGGAGCGGCGCCGCGCCGTCCCGCCCTATGAGGCTGGTCTCGCGGAGCCGGAGCGCGGAGAGGACGGCGCCGGGGAGGGCGTCGGGGTCGTCGAGCGGCGCGAGTTCCGCGATCCAGGCATCGGCTCCCGCGGCCCGCCGCGCGGCCTCCTCCGCGAGCCGGGTCTTGCCCGACCCCCCGGGGCCGGTGAGCGTGACGAGCCGCGAGCCCGCCAGGTCCTCCCGCAGAGCCGCGAGGTCGGGCTCCCGCCCGACGAAGGAGGTGAGGCGCGGCCGGATGTTGCCGGTGGCGGGGTGGGGGATGTGCTCGAGGGCGGTGGCGGGCGGGGCGGCGGGGGCGGTGCGCGCCGGCGCTTCGGCAGGAGTCTGGGCCTGTGTGCCGGTGGTCTCCGCGGTCGCCGTCGCCGCCGCGCCGGTGGTCCGCTCCGGGGCGGGGGCCGGCGCCGCGCCGGTGGCGCCGAGGGCTGGGAAGGCGGCGGTCCCCCCGGCCGCCGGCGCCGCCTCGCCGGGGGGAGCCGGGGCCGGGGCCCGGGTGGGCGCGCCCTGGGCACCCCCGACGGCCCGGGGCGCCCGGATCTCCTGGGTCGCCTCCGGACCGGTGACGCTCTCCCGGTCCGCCGGGCCCCCCGCCACGGCGGTGACCGCGCCGGTGCCCTGATCCGGGCCGGGGGCCGGAGGGCGGGCCGGGGGCGGAGGCCCGGCGGCGGCCGGGATCGCCGGATCGGCGGCGGGGTGCCGGGGGAAGGCAGGGGCCGGCGTGCCGCGCCCCGCCCCCGCGCCTCCCGTCAGCAGTTCGTGGTGGAGGGCCGTCAGGGCCGGGCCGGGGTCCGTGCCGAGCGAGTCCGCGAGGGTGCGGCGGGCGGAGGCGAAGGCTGCGAGGGCGTCGGCGGGGCGGCCCTCGGCGCGCAGGGCGCGGATCAGCTGGGCGTGGAAGGCCTCGTCGTAGGGGTACGTGGCGGTGAGTTCGGTCAGCTCCGGTACGAGTCCGGGGGCGCCGCGCCGCAGGTCGGCCTCGACGCGCCGGCGCAGGGCGGCGAGCCGCTGGGCCTCGGGGCGCAGGCCCGCCGGACCGGGCAGGTCGGCGAGGGCGGGGCCGCGGAAGAGGGCGAGCGCGTCCCGGAACAGGGCTGCGGCGGCTTCCGGGTCCCCGGCGTCGAGCCGGGCCGCCGCCTCCGCGGCCCGGCGGCGGAAGACGTACAGGTCGATGTCCTCGGGCCGGGCGGCGAGACGGTAGCCGGGGCCGGGTACCGACAGGACGGCCCCCGGGCCGAGGGTCCGGCGCAGGCGGCCCGCGAGGGCCTGGAGGGCGGCGGGGGCGTCCCGTGGCGGTTCGTCGCCGTAGACGTCGTCCACGAGTTCGGTGAGGGAGGCGGGCCGGCCGCCGCGCAGCGCGAGTGCGGCGAGGAGGGCCCGGAGCCGGGCACCGCCGAGGCGGAGGGGGCTGCCGTCGGGGCCGAGGGCCTCGGTGGTGCCGAGGATGAGATACCGCACCGGGTCATTGTGGCCGGTGGGCGGGGCGGGCGCCTCGGGGTTTACCGGGAGCGGGGCCGTCCCGGGGTCACTCGGCCGGGGACCCGCGGAAGGCGGCGGAGTCCAGGGTGAAGCCGAGGGGCGCGGGGAGCGGGACCGCCGTCCCCAGCTTGTGGGCGGCCTTGTGGGCGTAGTCGTCGCCGACGGGTTCCGAGCAGACGACGGCCTCGTCCGCGGCGCGGTCGATGAGCAGGTAGACGGGGATGCCGGCGCGGGCGTAGGCGCGGATCTTCTGGAGGCGGTCGCGGCCGGCCGTGGCGGCGGAGGTGACCTCGGAGACGAGGAGCACGGGGTCGGGAGCGTGCCACGCCTGCTGGTCGTCGAAGCTGCCCCTGGGGGCGATGACGAGGTCGGGGATCACCCGCACCGGGTCGGTGGCGCCGGGGAGGGTGAGGCCGATGCCCGTGTACCGGCCAAGCCGCTTGTCATGATCACGGACCTGACCGGTCAGTTCCGACACGATCTCCTCGTGTTCGCCATTGGCCGGTGGTACCACGTAGATCTCCCCTTCGATCAGCTCCACGCGCCAGCCCTTGGGGGCGGCCGCACTGAACAGCTCGAAGGTCTCCCGCACACTCGCACCCTCACGGTCGGGCAGCTCCTCGGGGAACACGTCCTCCGGAACCGGCATCGCCATGACCGACCTCCTTCGCTCGGTGCGAGATTCTCAGCGTAGGGCCTCACCCGGGGCGGAAACGGGCGTCCTTCACCCGAACGAGCGTGCGGAACGTTTCGCCGGGCCTCCCCCTTCAGGCGGACAGCGAACGCGAGGCGGGGATCAGCGGACCCGGCACCGCGCGGGGCGGGCGGGGGGCCGTGGTGTCGGTCCAGCAGGAGCCGCGGCGGGCGAGGAGGCGGCGGAGCCACAGTTCGGTGGAGATCAGGTCGGCGAGGCCGTCGAGGGGGACGGGCGCGCCGTCGGCGGCGGAGCGCAGCGCCTCGCGGACCACGCGGGCCTCGATCAGGCCGGCGTCGGCGAGGAGCGGGGCCTCGAAGAGGGCCAGGAGCTGGGGCAGCGCCGCGCGCAGTCCGGCGCGGGCGGCGGCGGCCGGGACGGCCGGGTGGGGTGTGCCCCAGCCGGGCGGGAGGTCGTGGATGCCCGCCCCGGCGAGGACGGTGCGCAGGATTCCGGCCCGGGCGTCCGGCTGCACGCGCAGCGATTCGGGGAGGCCGCGGCAGGCCCGTACGACCTGGTTGTCGAGGAAGGGGGCGTGCAGGCGCTGACCGCGGATCTCCGCCGCCTGTTCGAGGACCCGGTGGTCGGTGGCGGCACGGGCCAGGGCGGCACGCGCGCGTGCCTCGCCGGGGCGCTGGACGGAGGTGGGCAGGGTCGCCGCCCGGTGCAGGCGAACCGATACTTCGGCGAGGGCCTCCCCCGTCAGCCAGCGCGCCGCGGGCCCGGGCCGCGACCAGGCCAGGGCGGACAGCGAGGCCTCCAGGGGGCCGAAGTCGCCGGGGGCGGCGCGGTTGGCCTCCAGGACCCGGCGGGCGGCCGTCTCCAGTCCGGTCCGGTAGGGCGTACGGGCCAGGCGTCGCGCCGCGCGGTAGACGGTGAGCGGCACCAGGAGCGCGCCCGCCGA
>NZ_JAPSIW010000855.1 GCF_031178505.1 Streptomyces sp.
CGGGGCGGAATCCGGGACGAAGCCGGGGACCGAGCCCGCCGGCGCCGCCGGGCCGGAGTCCGGGGCCGAGCCGGCATCCGGGCCGGAACCCGGGACCGGGCCGGAACCCGGGACCGGGCCGGCGCCCGGGACCGAACCGGCACCCGGTACCGAGCCCGCCGGCACCGCCGGGGCACCGTCCGCCGGGGCGGTGGCCGTTCCCGCCTCGCCCTCCGGCAGGGGCAGGCGCACCGTGAAGCGCGCGCCGCCGCCGGGTGGGGAGGTGAGGGCGAGGGTGCCGTGGGCGCGGGTGACGGCCTGGGCGACCAGGGCGAGGCCGAGGCCGCGACCGGGACCCCGGGTGGACCAGCCGCGGCCGAGGACGGCGTCCCGGTCGGCCGGCCGGACACCGGGCCCGTTGTCGGTGACGCGGAGCAGCAGTTCGCCCCCGCCCGCGCGGGCGGCGACCGTGACGGTGACCCGGGCCTGCGGGGTGCCGCTCACCGCCTCCACCGCGTTGTCGACGAGGTTGCCGAGGACGGTGACCAGGTCCCGGGCGGGCAGCGCCGCCGGCACCACCCCGTCGTCGATGCGGCTGTCCTCGGTGAGCACCAGCTCCACGCCCCGCTCGTTGGCCTGCGCCGCCTTGCCGAGCAGCAGCGCGGCCAGGACCGGTTCGCCGACCGCGTCCACGACCCGGTCCGTGAGGGCCTGCGCCAACTCCAGCTCCGCCGTCGCGAACTCCACCGCCTCCTCCACGCGGCCCAGTTCGACGAGCGACACGACGGTGTGGAGCCGGTTCGCCGCCTCGTGCGCCTGTGAGCGCAGCGCCTCGGTGAAGCCCCGCTCCGAGTCCAGCTCGCCGGAGAGCGCCTGGAGTTCGGTCCGGTCCCGCAGCGTCACCACCGTGCCCCGGCGCTCCCCGCCCACCACCGGACGGGTGTTGACGACGAGGACCCGCTCGTCGGTCAGGTGCGTCTCGTCGACCCGGGGCTCGGACGAGAGCAGCGCCCCCGACAGCGGGGCCGGCAGGCCGAGGTCCACGGCCGGACGGCCGACGACCTTCCCGCCGAGCCCGAGCAGCTCCCGCGCCCCGTCGTTGATCAGGGCGATCCGCCGCTGCCCGTCGAGCATCACCAGGCCCTCGCGCACCGCGTGCAGCGCGGCCTCGTGGTAGTCGTGCATCCGGCTCAGCTCGGTCGCGTTCATGCCGTGGGTGTGCCGGCGCAGCCGGGCGTTGATCACGTACGTTCCGGCCCCGCCGAGCGCGAGGGCCGCGCCCGCCATGCCGAGGAGGGCGGTCACCTGCTCCCGTACCTGCTCGCTGATCCGGTCGATCGTGATGCCCGCGCTGACCAGGGCGACGACCCGGCCGCGCTCGTCCGGAACCGGCGCCACCGTGCGGACGGACGGGCCGAGCACGCCCAGGTGGGTCTCGGAGAAGGTCTCGCCGCGCACCGCCGCCTCGATGTGCCCGCGGTACGTGCGGCCTATCTCGGCCGGTTCCGGGTGGGTCCAGCGGGTGCCGTCCGGCGCCATGACCACCACGAACGTGACCCCGGCTCCCCGCCGCAGCGCCTCCGCGTACGGCTGGAGCGCCGCCGACGGGTCGGTGGAGCGCACGGCGGCGAGCACGGAGGGGGAGTGGGCGACGGCCGTGGCGGTCGCCGTCGCCTGGCGGCGCGCGGTCTCCTCGGCCTGCGCCCGGTCGGTGACGTAGGCGAAGACCGCGCACCCCGCCACCACGGCGGCCACCAGCACGACCTGCATGGCGAACAGCTGGCCGGCGAGGCTGCGCGGACGGGGGAGGGGGAAACGCATGCGGTCCAGTCTGCACGCACGGATTCGCGCCACCGCCCCGCGTTCCCGAATCGTTCTCTTCCCCGGGGACGGTGCGGCCGTGAACGAAACGTACGCAAGGGTGACCCGGGTCACAGGCTGGTGGATAGTCGCGGGGATCCACCGGGACGTGGACACCCATCAGCACGAGGAGGAGCCCGTGGCCGCACGACGGGACCGTACCCACTATCTGTATCTGGCCGTCATCGGCGCCGTTCTGCTCGGCATCGCGGTCGGCTTCCTGGCGCCGGGCGTCGCCGTCGAGCTGAAGCCGCTGGGCACCGGCTTCGTCAACCTGATCAAGATGATGATCTCCCCGATCATCTTCTGCACCATCGTGCTCGGGGTCGGCTCGGTCCGGAAGGCGGCGAAGGTCGGCGCGGTGGGCGGCCTCGCCCTCGGCTACTTCCTCGTCATGTCGACCGTCGCCCTCGCGATCGGCCTGGTGGTCGGCAACCTCCTGGAGCCCGGCTCCGGCCTCCACCTGACCAAGGAGCTGGCCGAGGCCGGCGCCAAGCAGGCGGAGGGCGCGAGCGAGTCCACGGCCGACTTCCTCCTCGGGATCATCCCCACCACCCTCGTGTCGGCGTTCACCGAGGGCGAGGTCCTCCAGACCCTGCTCGTCGCCCTGCTCGCCGGCTTCGCGCTCCAGGCCATGGGGGAGAGCGGCGAGCCGGTGCTGCGCGGCATCGGGCACATCCAGCGACTCGTCTTCCGCATTCTCGGCATGATCATGTGGGTGGCCCCGGTGGGTGCCTTCGGCGCGATCGCGGCCGTGGTCGGCGCGACCGGTCTCGACGCCCTCAAGTCCCTCGCCGTGATCATGATCGGCTTCTACCTGACCTGCGGTCTCTTCGTCTTCGTGGTGCTCGGCGCGCTGCTCAGGCTGGTCGCCGGGATCAACATCTGGACACTCCTGAAGTACCTGGGCCGCGAG